>JAUVVT010000324.1 GCA_030604505.1 bacterium
TCTACTTCAATCGCATTCTTATAGTTCAATGCAGCTTCATCAGGACGATTTAGATTATGAGCAGCAACAGCCAAATTAAATAAATTGCGGGAAGAACTTTGATTTAAAACCGCTTTTCTTGCATAAATAATAGCAATATCAATCCTACCATTATTTACATAATAAAACCGCAGTTCGTCAAAAGCATAAGCCTTTGCCTGCTGTGACCATTTGGAATTAGATGTCATTGCATTAAACCTATTTATAAACCAGTCCTTATTAGAATTCACCAATACCCAGGGAATAATATGCAGAAGTAAAAACATTCCTAAAACACCAAGTTCTCTTCGATTCAATCGCGGTTTAACCAAAAATATACTATGCATCGTAAATAGAGTCAATGGAATTGCCATAGGAGAAAATAAATCCCAGTCCCTGCTGGCTCCAATTCTCAGATTGAACCCGGTAAAACTAATGAAATAAACCACCGAAGCTATTGCCAAAAATAACCACTGTGGAGCACAGTTAAAAAATAACCTTTTTCTATAAATAGATATTATTTCTCAATCACCGAAAAATCTTCGAACAGACCGTAACCTATAAAATCATACTTCTCCCCATTCGGCTGCTTTTCAGGAAACTTATCCCAGCTCCAAGGCGATGCCCTTCCTCTGATCCGGTCGTGATGCGGTCCCAGTAAGTTTTTCATTGAACCGTAAACAATCACTGAAATCTCGTTTTCACCATTCCTCAACTTATCCGAAATATCCAAGCTGTGCGGCTGCCACCCGATAAGTCCGGCATGTTTTTTATTAACCTGCACCTCTGCAACCGCTCCAAGCCAATTCCCCAGTTTTACAATATGTCTCTTATCCCCCGGTGATATATTATAGGTTTTACGGTATGATACACCGTCAGAATAAAAGGGAAGTCCCTGCTTATGCCATTCACCGGTGGAAATCGGTGAAGCTTGTGCTATAGCCCAGCCCTTCTTCTGCGGCTGCAGACTGAAGTTACCAAGTATATATACGCATTCCAGCTCGGCATTAATAGTGAAAGGAGCAACCTTTAACGTAATCTGATTATTTCCGGTAACCATGTAAGGACCAATATCAAAAATTTTAAAATCATAATCCAGCCAGTATTCATCAGGACGCGGTTTAACTGAATTACCATTAACAGAAACACGGAAAATATTCGGCCTTTCAACAACCGCCTGCAGAGATGATTTATCCACTCCTTCATTTATACGAAAGGAAAAGGTTGCCTCAAGTCCTGAGTTCGCGGGAAAATTGTCCAGATCAAGAATATCCGTTTTATACTGATAGCTTAAACGCCACGGATTTGCATTCATACCGTGGTGACGAAACGCTTTCCTGTGCGCTGCAATATGATACATACCCTTTTCCTCTTTCCCGTCGAGCTTTAAATCACAATAATCAAGTGTAAACATATTCGAGACAATTCTCTGAATCTGAAGATTATCGGTTGCTGTCAGAATTTTTCCCGGTGAGGCATCTTTTTTATCATGTAATGTTCCTGCAGAAGACGGACTGATAAATAACAGTAAACTTCCAACAGGAGGTAGATCAAAGTCAATAGTTACCGAACCTTCTTCAACAGCCGCAGGGTAAGGAGTAATATCACTACTCAACAGATTTAATTCGACAACAGATTGACCTTTAATCTTTACCTTGCCAGCAGCGTTTTCTTTATTGCAGGTATTTACCATAAACAGTATGTCTCCATCCGAAAGATGCCTGCGGTGATGATACAATATACCTGAGATGCTTTCGGGATGCAGTACTTGAAAGTCTTCTTGTGTGAACAGATTTGAAACAACCCGTTCATCTAATTTTTCTATTTTAATCCAATTTGCACTGTACTTCGAGGCAATTAAACTAATCTTATCCGACTCTGAACCCTCGATAAACCCCGGCGGCTCTGCAAAAGAAACAACCCTACCTCCCTCCCCGAGGTATTTTTCAACCAGAAAAACCATCGAAGGTTCCAGGTTTTCAATACCCGGCGGAAGAACGAGAATCTCATAAGCCCTTTCTCCTACAATGAACCTACCGTTTTCAATCTTTCCAATATCCTTGATTATGTTCTCACAACCGATGTCATAATCGACTTGAAGCTTTGCCAGCTTTGTTATAAATTCCTGAAATCTATCACCGATATACGCAAGTTTAGCATTTGGTTCAGTTGGAGAATAATACATCCATGCAGATGAAGTTGGCTCAATTATAAGAATTTTGTTTATTTGTTCACCTGAAGAAAGCACCAGAGAAAGTCGCGCAAAATAATCCGCTAATGAGCGGTAAAATTTCCACCAGGGCTCATGATTAAATGATATCGGGTAATCACGTTTTCGTATTCCTTTAAGGGTCATGTGGAAGAGATGCTGATTTAGAAAATTAACCCCCAGAGCGTATTCCCAATCGCCGATGCGTTTCAGGTCTTCAAAGCTGATTTCCCACCCACTCCCGCCGTATGTTTCACTTAAAGTGCGGGTACGTCCCATCTGATTTGCCACACTACTCAATTCCTTTACGGAACGGACATTGCCGAACTGAGCCCTTTTATCTTCCCTATATTCATTAAATAGAATGTCTATACCTGGCATCTGAGCCCATGCATACATCGCCATATTGTCCGGACCGTGCAGAGAAGAGGGCCACCCATGCTCCCAATAGTGACCGGTAAACTTTAAATTATTCTCTTCGCAATACTGATAATACACCTTAGCCCAGCGTTCTATGAAGAGGTCCAACAAAGTGGAATAATAGTTGTGGCGTACCCTTTTCCAATCTCCGACTTCATCAAAAAGAGAGGGAAGATGGAACTTCAGGTCATATCCCCATTTTTTTTGAAATTCAGAAAACAGTGCAGGCGTCCATTTTACCGAGGTTCTTATAGGAGGAGCAATATTTGCCTCATCCTGAAAAATCGCCAGAATCATCTTCCCAAATTCGTGACCAAAATATTTCTTATACCCTCTTTCCATTGTAATATCCAAAAACTTCTCGGTAACACCATCAAGCAATAAATCTACATATTTTTTAGATGGATTCGGAACTAATTCGAAGATATAATAATTCCCGGTCTTTGACCCTTCTTCATCTAACTTATCAGTGATATCTATAAATCGTGAACCATCAAACTTTAAAACAACCAGGACTTCTCCCTTTATATCGGATGGGAGAACGTTGTATTGGTGACGGACCAATGTTTTCCCTGCAGCTTCCGGCATTTCTGCACGCACGTGCCCGCCGGCAAATCCGCTGGGATAACCATTCTCATCATACAGCCACATCATCATACCCAGTTCCTTCAGCTTATCATACGTAAATTGGTATAAAGAAAAATATCTCTCTGAAAAGTACGGCGTAATAAAACCAAACCGCGGATGGACGAATACACCACCAATGCCTTGAGCGTGTAATTCGGTTAACTGTTTATCAATCTTCTCCTCTGTCACCTCGTCATTCCACACCCAAAGCGGAGCACTCCGAAATTCAGCCGGAGGGTCGACGAAATGTCCCTTTATCTCCTGAAAGGAATCAAATTCTAAAGAAGTTTTTTTAGAACAAGCCATTATCAGTAAAAATATAATAAAGATAAAATTTCTGAGGAATATGAATAAATACCTCATAATTACTTCCTCCTATTATAAGAAAGGGGAAAATGGTTTATTATAAAAACCGAAATGTTATACTAAATAAAAAATTATTTCTCAA
>JAUVVT010000164.1 GCA_030604505.1 bacterium
GCTAAGGATAAAGGTATTACGCTAACAGGAGAATTGGCAAGAAATGTCCCTGCAAGTAGAAGAACCTCGAGAAAGGGATTTGGATTCGGGTCGATAATTATTTTATTAATTTTATTCTTACTGTTTTCACTAAGAGGTGGGGGTGGATTATTAACTTTATTGCTTATCGGGAGTATGATGGGACCCACGAGAAGAAGTAGCTGGGGGGGAATGGGAGGTTCGAGCGGATTTGGCGGATTCGGAGGTGGTTTCGGAGGTTTTGGCGGTGGATTGAGTGGGGGAGGTGGTGCCGGGGGTAGTTATTAGTTAACATTAAAGATAAGGCGGCAAGATGTAAAAATAATATGTTTTAGAATATTTTTTTAAAATAAGTACATAGCAAAATATGTATTTATGCTAAAAAACTAAATATATCATTCTCACGAATACTCGGGAGAATCCACTTTTTACCCATCATCAAAAAAGGAAAATCCTTATGGCTAAAACAATGATACTAATTGGCTCAATATTTTTAATATTTTTTGGAATGTATTTAATCCCTTCCGATTTCACAATGGCTCAGGATGCAGAACAGGTGTGGGTCCGCAGCTATGACGGGATATATTTGCAGGCGTTTGTTCGAAAGCCCAGCGGTTCGGAACCTCTGCCGGCTGTAATGTTTATACATGGCGGAGTGGGCGGCGGTGCACAACCACAGAGAAAAACGGCTGTTTATGGGCGCGTTCAGAGTCATTTCTTTGCCGAAGGATATGTTGTATTTCAACCGGAATACAGACGGTTTCATTTTGGACAGGAAGAATTAGAAGACATATTGGCAGCTTATTTTTACCTTAAGAGTTTTCCTTATGTTGATAAAGACAGAATAGCGGTTATCGGAGGGAGTCACGGTGGTTACCTGACAGAAATGTTAATTACAAAGGTAACACCAGCTGCAGCAGTTTCATTCGCAGGATTGACGGATATTGCTGAAATGTTTGCAGATGATGCAAAAAAAGAATACGAAAATACCTGTAAGGACAAAGATTGGAAGGAAAAGTGGTATTACAATGGTAAAATGATTGCGGAAATTGATCGTGGGATTGAAATGGGAACATATGACATAAATATGGTTAGGCGTCGGCAAACGTCAGCTGCCGCAGAAGTAAGGCTGGAACTTGGTATGAGGTTTGGGGATGATCGGGCAAAGTATGAAAATATCTCCCCAATTAGTATTTATAAAAAGATAAAATGTCCTTTGCTTTATCTGGTAGGAAGTGAAGACAGGTTAAAAATAGCAGGCAAGCGGCTGGTTGATAAATTAAGTGCAATGGGCAGAACTGTGGAATACAGCGAGCATCCGGGAATGGGACATGGATTCTATTGGGGGGGCAGGCGTGACCCCGATGGAAATATACCGGAAGAATACTATAGAGCATTGAAGCGGACTACCGATTTTGTTAATAAATATGTGAAAAACAGTAAATAAAGGCACAAAGGGAAAAAATGTATGTGTGAAAGAGCAGAAGGGTAGATGAGTAATTATTAATCATAAAACTCATTCACTCATTTACTCTGTGTTTCTGCAGCAAAGAAAAATTTAAAAAAGAAAATTAAGTTAATGTATTAAAAATAGAGAGAAAATAAAAATGGGGAAAATACCGGAAAAACCCGAAGAAATTTTTGAAGACCTGACAAATGACTACAAAAATATTTTCGGAGAGGATTTACTTTCGATAGTATTATATGGCAGTGCAGCAAGGGGAGAATATGTAAAGAAAAAGTCCGATATAAACCTGATGATAGTTTTAACAGAGAATGGATTAAATCTGCTGGTAAATGCACTGCCCGCAGTGAAAAAATGGAGAAAAGCTGCTGTTGCTGTTCCATTGTTTTTGACTTTTGAATACATAAAGTCCTCTCTTGATTCATTTCCTGTTGAATTTTTTAATATTAAGCAAAGTTATAAGGTTATTTTCGGAAAAGATTTCTTGGATGAAATCTCTATTAATAAAAAGGAATTGAGATTACAGCTTGAAAAGGAGATAAAAGGCAAATTAATCCATTTAAGGGAGGCATTCTTTGAGACTGTGGATGATAAAAGAAAATTGGAGATTCTTTTTTCAGTATCATTAGGTGCATTTTTGTCGATGTTTCCGACAATTATGTATATTATGAATGTTGAAATACCTGAAAAAAGAAGTGAACTTATCAGTAAGTCTGTAGAAATTTTAGGCATCGATAAGGAACTGTTTATTAAATTAGTTGATATAAAAATGGGAAAATATAAATTATCCAAAAATGAGGGAATAGATATCTGGAAAAAATATGTTGAACAGGTCAGAAAGATTGCATTTGAGATAGATAAACTGTCACTATGAAATTATTTAATTCTCGACTAATAGCTAATAGCTAACATATATTCTGAATCTACAAACTATATACTAGGAGGTGCGATGAGTAAAACAGCGAAAATATTATTACTGATTATTGCTGTTGTTATTATCATTATAATTGGATTATATTCCCAGTTTAAAGGTATGTATAATCAATTTGTTATGCTTGATGAAGGCGTAAAGACAGCGTGGGCACAGGTTGAAAATCAACTTCAGAGGAGATTTGATCTGATACCGAATCTCATAGAGACGGTTAAGGGGTATGCCGCACATGAACAGGAAACTTTTATCGGATTGACGAATGCACGTTCAAAGATTGCAGGTGCTCAGACTCCACAAGCAATGATTGATGCCAATAATGCTCTTTCCTCAGCTTTGTCAAGATTAATGGTTGTAGTTGAGAGATATCCTGATCTAAAAGCTAATCAAAACTTTATCAGACTGCAGGATGAACTTGCAGGCACGGAAAACAGACTCTCCGTTGAAAGAAGAAGATATAATGAAGCGGTCAGAATGTATAACCAGAAAATAAGGTCGTTTCCCGAAAGAATATTTGCCGGAATGTTCGGATTTGAAAGGGCAAATCTGTTCGAAGTAGAAGGTGAAGCCAAACAGGCTCCCAAAGTAAAATTTTAATTAAATTTCTTAACTTACGGAGTTTGTATTTATTAAAAATTGTGAACTTTTTTTACTATTTTACTGTTAAATTTATATGGAATTAAAACAAAATACTTTTAAGTATTTTAAAATGGAATTTTATTAAAGTTTTAGCTATAATTTTAAGATTTTATTGAATTTTGACGATTTCTAATTATAATATAAAATATTTATAAGGATTACAATTAATAAAGTTGTATATTGATAATAGTTTATATGAATTTTATTTCAAATGAGGTATTAAATGAGATTTTATAAAAATATTGATGGAGAAGATTTCGTAGATTTCCTTTCTGCCGGTGGCGGTGAAAGTGATACTGCCCAGGATGAAACAGATAAAAATAAAGGTAGGAAAAGTATAGAAAAAGATTTCCTTCCCTTGGTTCCCGCAAAGATGGATATAAACAAGGAAAAAATAAATCTAAAAATAAACAGGAATGAGGATGTTATCGAGAGTATTGATATTGAATGTGAATGTGGAAATACGATAAGATTGGTCATGGACTATGGGGATGAATAGCTTTGATAATCTATATTCTGCTAATTTGTAACCTATAAATTTTTAAAAATATAAATTTATGGATACTGAAGGCTTAAAAAATCTTGGGATATTTATTGTTAATGATGAGGTGTATTTTAATCCCTCTAAATGCAATTTAAAGGAATATGATGAACTGTATAATGAATTGCTGAAACTGGGTATAGTCGGAGCTCCTTTTGAGAAAATAAAAGAACTCTTAACCGATGATATTACTGAACCTGTTAAGATTACCGATTCATTAGAAGAGTATAGTACATTTAAAGATGATTACATAAAAGTAACTATTGCAAGTAATAAACTTGAAGCATATATTGATGTCCAATATCCAGGAACCGGAGAAGAAATAACATTTAATGAAGTAATGCATAAGATTCTTGTTGAAGAAATCAAGTATAATATTGATCATGATAAAATAAAAAAGATAATTAAAAATAAAATATTTGCTGAAAAAGAGGTAATAGCCCGTGGAATGGAATCCATCATTGGAGTGGAAGCACAGATAGTTTTGGAGGTCGATACAGAAGTTAATACTGAACCGATAATTATGGATGATGGAAGCGTTGACTTTAGACAGGTAAATTTGTTAAGAACGGTTGAAAAAGACCAGTTACTCGCTGTAAAAATTCCTGCATCAAAAGGAACGGATGGAGTAAATGTATTTGGAGAAGCAATAGATTCAACCGGAAAAGATAAATCGCTTCCCGCAGGGAAAAATACGTATATTTCAGAAGATGGCCTTTCTCTATACGCTGCAACAAACGGAAGAATTATCAGACAAAAAGAACTTTTACATGTTGAAAATATTCTCACAATTGAAGGTGATGTAGATTATTCTACAGGAAATATAAATTTTAATGGTGATGTTGCGATAAGTGGGGATGTATTGGGGGGATTTAAGGTAAGGTCAACAGGTGATATTAGAATTAAAGGCACGGTAGAGGGAGCAGAAATTATTTCCACAGAAGGAAGCGTAGTCGTTTCAAGAGGAATAGTAGGTCAAGAAAAAGCAAGAATACTTGCCAAGAAAAATGTAAAAGCAGATTTTGTAAATGAAGCTACTATTGAAGCCGGTAATGATGTGGAAGTCGGAGAATATATCATCGGCAGCAATATCTTTGCAGAAAACGAAGTAAGGGCAATTCAAGGAAGAGGTATGATTGTCGGAGGAAAAGTGTATGCAGAAAAGATGATCGATGCAAAGATTGCAGGATCCCCTAATAATGTCAGAACAGAACTCCATGTCGGCGGGAGAATTGACAAAGAAATCTATGAGAAAATGCTTTATATCGAAAAAGACCTCGAAGTCCTTGACAAAAGACATAGCAGTATTAGAAAAGATATAGAGTTCATAGAGCTTTTAAAGAAAAAACTTCCGAAGTTCCCGGAAAGAAAAAAAGAAGAATTGAAAAAGCTTATAACTAAACTGAAAAAGGTTGAGGAAATGATAGAAGAAGTGCAAAATAAAAAAAAGGAACTTGAAAAATCCTATGGTTCTTCGGTTTCAGAGGATAAAAAAGTTATAAGAATCAATACTCTTCACAGGGGAGTTTTAATCGGTATCGACCAGAATAAATTACTCGCTGAGCACACTTATAAATTGATACTTGCCCAGTCTAAAGACGGTGAATTAAAACTGATTTATAAATCAAGGTTCTTATAAAATTTTTATAATATTGCATATCGCAAATAATAGAAAAATATTGTTCATACATTATTAGATTATTTAATGAAATCCACACAAATTCAAGGATTCTGAATAATTTATAAAAGGAGTAATAAATTAATGGAAAAAATATTAATTGTCGACGATGAGGAAGGACTTGTTGATGTGATTTCTGAGATTTTAACCGAAGACGGATATAATGTAACGGGTACTATTGATTCAACCGAAGCGATTAATCTGATTGATGAAGACCACTTCGACCTGGTTATTACAGACTTAAAAATGCCTGCTGTTGGAGGAATTGAGATTATAAACGCTGCAAAAAAGAAATCAGAAGAAACCGATATCGTCGTAATTACTGGTTATGGAAGCATTGAGACTGCC
>JAUVVT010000024.1 GCA_030604505.1 bacterium
CTGCCAAAAGCCATGCCATAGGCAGACAAGCAGACAAATCCGCCTGAGGCAACTGATAAAATCAATTATGAAATTAATTATTTAATATTTTCATTTCAAATTTAATGTTTCGTGAATCATACTACCAGATGAAGAACCCTATGAGGACATATCATAAAATTCAGTTTCTTGCCATATTGATAATCTTTGTCGGAATGTCGTGTCATACATTTAACAAAGGACCGAGTATCAAAGTGGAACAAATCACGTTCGGACCTAAACACCATTTTTTTGGTTACATCGGTCACGTGAAGACAATCCCCTGGAATAAGAGCGGCCGCTTAATTGTAGCTCTTCAAACTGACTTCCAGGATCATATGCCCAAGCCCAATGAAGCGGCAGATATCATCTTGATTGATACCCGGAACAGCTACTCAATCGAAGCAATAGACCAAACGAGAGCCTGGAATATCCAGCAGGGGACGATGCTGTATTGGAACCCTGATTCGCCCGAAAACCAATTTTTCTTCAACGACCGTGATCCAAACACAAACAAAGTGTTTACTATTCTCTTTGATATTGATAAAGGTAAACGGATTCGTGAATATCGTTACGAAGATACACCTTTTGGTAATAGTGGTGTTGCCCAAAAAGGAGGGCATTTCCTGGGAATAAATTATGGACGACTGGCACGACTCCGCCCAGTAACGGGCTACCCTGGCACTTTTGACTGGACAGAAGGTGAAAAATTTCCAGCAAATGACGGGGTATTTAAGGTTAATATAATAACCGGTGAAAAACAACTACTGGTTTCATTTAAACAGCTCTACAACGCAATACGAAAAAATCATCCAGAAGTCGAGGACAAAGCTCTGTTCATAAATCACACGCTTTGGAATCGAGATGACGACCGTATATTATTTTATGTCCGAGGTGACTTCCAGGATAGAGAACATCGACTGAATATCCCTTTCACAATTAATTCTGATGGGAGCGGATTAACCGAGCATAAAAATTATGTTGGCGGACATCCAGAATGGGAGTTTGGTCATCGTATATTTGGTACTCCCGATAATAAACTCATGGTATATGATACAAATAAACAAACCTATGTAGAGCAGATTGGAAATCCATCTATTTTCCCAAATCCAGGTGGAGACAAGGCACTATCACCAGACGGCAATTGGTTAGTATGTGGTTATAGAAAAGATTCTTATAATACGTATGTCCTGTATAGACGGTCGGATGGGGTTTTTGTGAAAACACAGAAATTTTTTCAAGATAAATACACATCCGGGGATTTGAGAAATGATCCAGCTCCGTGCTGGAATCGTGATGGGACACAAGTATTATTTCCTTCGATTACAGCGGACGCAGATGGCTCACGACAGTTGTTTATTATTCATCTGGATGCAGGCCGCAAATAGCTTTTACTAATAGTGATAGTTATTATTCACACTTATGTATGATAAGAGATTTTAAAAAAGGTATGGCGATTCTTAAAGCTGTGTATTGCCTAATCGACTGAATAATTTGAATTAGTCCATTTATCGTAAACATTTCAACTGCTGTCAATGATTTAATTGAAGTAATGAGAAAAAGATTATAAAAACAAGTTTAGAATCAGCAGTGATATAAATCCAACAGCCCATCCGATAGTGGTTGTAATTGACCATGAACGAATTCCCTCTTTTATATCAAGCCCTGTAAATTTGGTAAAAACCCAGAAAAAGCTGTCGTTAAAATACGAAAAAAACATTGAACCAACACAGCAGGCAAGAGCGGCGGCTATTGGATTTATTTGCAGCTGGCTCATCATAGGAGCAATGATTGAAGCCGATGTAATCATTGCCACAGTTCCGGAGCCCTGTGCAAAGCGAACGAGTGTTGAAATAAACAACGGCAGAATCACTGCCGGTATCGACAATGAAACAGACATTTCTGCTATCTGTGTTCCTATCCCTGTAACCCTGAGCACGTTCCCCAGCGAACCCCCCGCTCCGGTTATTAATATAATAACTCCTGCATAGGACATTGATTTTTCAGCATGTTTTATAACGTCAGAACGGTTGAAATTTTTAGTCAGACAAAAAACAGCTATCAATACACCCGTCAAAACGGCAAATACAGGATTGCCAATAAAGTCAAATATTTCTTCAACAATTGCAGGGACATTAAAAACCTGCAAGGTAGTTTTGGATATAATCAGTATTATTGGAACTAATATAGGTAAGAGAGAAGTCAATATTCCAGGATTGACTTTTTCTATATTCTCCTGACTGTAATTGTTTCTTATGGGTATATCCATTTTCTTTCCTATATAAGATGCATATAAAACTGTGGCGACTAAAATAGGGATAGAAATAATCAACCCATATAAAATCATTAATCCTATATCAACTTTTAAAATTTCGGCAGCACCAAGTGGACCTGGAGTCGGGGGAACCATATGATGTGTAACAATAAGTCCTGCTGCAAGTGAAAGACTTAATGTTAAAAATGTAAGTTTTGATTTCTTTGATATAGTTTTTACAAGATAAATAAGAATTACAAAACCGGAATCACTGAAAACCGATATTGAAACTATTGCACCGGTGAGGGCTAATGCCCAGTTTTCCTTTCCTGAGCCGACACACTTTATAAAACTGTCAGCTATTCTCTCTGCCGCACCCGATACTTCAAGAAGTTTTCCCAGTATAACAGACAGGCCTATTACTATTCCGATAGAGGCAAGAGTATTTCCGAATCCAGATGTTATTGCCGATACAGTTTCCGATGAAGAGAGTCCGCTAATTAGCCCTATGAAAGCAGAAAAAATAATTAATGCCGGAAAGATATGAACTTTGCTTTTTAAAACCAAAAATATTAAAAGTGAGACCCCTATTACAAATGATAAAATTGAATATATATCATTCATTGTTCCCTCATTTTTTTTGAAAATATTTATTTTGAATCAAAGTAAAAAAATCCTGGGTATCTGGAAACGACAGATAATTTAATTATATTTGGTGAATATTTAAGAAAAGATGGTTCGGTATATTTTCTACCGAACTATTTATATTGCAAGATTTAGTTCTATTATTTTCTTACTTTCACTCTTGCAAGCTTTTCATAGAACTGGATAATTCCCCCGTGGTCATCCGCAGCTTTTCATCGACCTTGAGTGCCTGCATAATCTCTAATATCTGGCTTGAAAGAGGAACAGGGACACATAGTTTATGTGCAGTTTCAAGAGCATTCATCAAGTCCTTGATGTGCAGTTCGATGCGAAATCCGGGTTTAAAGTTTCCTTCGAGCACCATAGGCATCTTCGCATCAAGAACGGTGCTTCCTGCAAGTCCTCCGCGTATTGCATTATAAACTTTTTCCGGTTCAACTCCTGCTTTTGTAGCAAGAACCATTGCTTCGGACATTGCGGCAATATTCAGTGCAACAATTATCTGATTTGCAAGTTTTGCGGTATTTCCACTTCCGATTTCTCCAACATGGGTTACAGAACCACCCATTACTGCAAGAATATCCTTTACTTCTTCGAAGGTTTCTTCAGGACCTCCCACCATAATAGCGAGTGTTCCCTCTATTGCTTTTGGTTCTCCTCCGCTCACAGGAGCATCAAGCATTGCAACTCCCTTTTCTTTCGCCTTATCAGAAATCTCCTTTGATACAAGAGGTGCGATTGAACTCATATCTATTATAATCGAACCAGATCTTGCACCCTCGAGTACACCATCTTTCCCAAGCACCACCTCTTTGACCTCTGGCGAGTTAGGAAGCATAGTAATGATAACGTCGCTCTGTTCTGCTACATCTTTTGATGACTTCCCTTCCTTAGCTCCCGCTTCTACAACTTCCTTTACTGCTGCATCATTTATGTCATAAACAATAATAGAATATCCTGCTTTCAGCAGATTCTTTGCCATGGGTTTACCCATAATTCCAACACCTACAAATCCGATTTTCTTCATTATATATACTCCATTTTATTTTGATTAAAACATTTTCCTGACAGCATTTACAATATTGTCTTCAGTTAAACCGTAATATTCAAGAAGTTCATCATAACTGTTTGCAGACTGTCCAAAACTGTCATTTATTCCAATTGTTTCAATAGGTACACCAGTGCCGCGCAATGTATAGGTAATTACACTGGCTAATCCTCCAATTAACGTGTGTTCTTCTGCTGTTATAATTCCCTTCATTCCCTGTGCCTGCTTTTTTAACTCATCTTCTTTAACTGGTTTCAAAGAACTCACGTTCACGATCCTTACAGAGATTCCTTCTTTGTTAAGAATCTCTGATGCCTTGAGGGCTTTTGATACCATTATGCCAGCTGCGTATATAACCACGTCCTTTCCGTCCTGGATGACATAAGGTCTTCCGATTTCGAATTTTTTGCCTTCTGGAAACAGGTCTGGCATATCATCACGGTTAATCCTTACATATACTGGACCATTATATTCTGCTATCGCCCTAATCATTTTTCTGGTTTCAATCCCGTCAGCAGATTCAAGTACAGTCATATTCGGTATTGCGCGCATAATTGCCATGTCTTCAACTGACTGATGCGTTGACCCGTCTCCAAAATCGGAAAGCCCGGAACTTGAGCCGATTATTTTAACATTTAGTTTTGCGATACAAATCCCCTGACGAATCTGGTCATAATTGCGTCCGGACGCAAACACGGCAAAAGAATTCACAAATGGGATTTTTCCCGTGAGAGAAAGACCGGCAGCAAAAGAAGTCATATCCTGTTCTGCTATTCCCATTTCAAAGTAGCGTTCCGGAAATGTATCTTGAAAATAACAGGACATAGTAGATTTACTCAGGTCGGCTTCACAGACAACAATATTCCTGTTTTCCCTGCCCATTTCTACAAGGGTTTTGCCATATACTTCTCTCGGATTCTGCATATTCATATTTTTTTTATCTCCTTACTCTGCAATTCTCTGCAAGCTTGCTCATATTGAGCTTCGTCCAGCATCTCGTTATGAAAAGCTGCTTTATGTTCTGCAAAAGATACGCCCTTACCTTTCACGGTTCGGGCAATGATAATTGTCGGCTGTCCTTTTAGTTCATCTGTCTCATCAAGTGCTTGCACTATGTCCTTCATATTATGACCATCAATCTGCATAACATACCAGCCGAATGCTTTCCATTTATCTGGTAGAGGATTTGTGTCAAACCTTTCTACTATCGGTCCGGTAGCCTGAATACCATTTTTGTCAAGTATTGAAACAAGGTTATCCAATTTATAGAATGCTGCTGCCATCGCAGCTTCCCAAATCTGGCCCTCTGCTAATTCTCCATCGCCCACCACACAGTAAACTTTACTTGTTACGTTGCCGTCAATCCTTAAACCAGCTGTAATTCCACAGGCAATTGATAAACCCTGGCCAAGAGAGCCTGTATTTGCTTCAATACCGGGGGTTCTTGTCAAATCAGGATGTCCCTGTAACATCCCATCGAGTTCCTTAACTTTGTCAAGCTCTTCTTCGGCAAAATAACCAAATTCTGCAAGTACTGCATATTGAGCCAGTGCCGCATGGCCCTTACTGAGTAGAAATCTGTCTCTCTTTTCCCATTTGGGATTTCTCGGGTCATGCTTCATTTTGTAAAAGTAAAGAGCTGTTATAATATCTGCAATTGAGCAGGAACCACCAAGATGCCCTTTCTTCCCTATACCAATCATTCTTATTATGTTAAATCTTATTTTTTTTGCTTTCTTTTCAAGTTGTTCTATTGTCATATTCATATTGCTGCTCTCCTTTTGCACTCCCTCACAAGGATTCCGGAATTTACTTCTCTACAAAACCTGCACTTCCGCTGTTTTAAACCAGTACAGGTATATTGGTCTTGAAAGAATACACTTTCATCTTTATTCTTTTTACAATAAATATTAAATATATAAACAATAAATTCTCTAATGTCAATAATTATTTAATTAGTCTTAACTACTAAAAAAAACAATTTAATAGATTGTTTATAAAAAAATTGCCATTACAAATATTATTGAGTAAATTATATTATAGAATTAATTTAAAAAAAGTTTTTTAATTATAATAAAATAATGACGGGAGGATATTGTATGAATGAAACAATGTTTCGTCTGGATGGGAAAGTTGCTTTGATTACGGGTGCAGCAACCGGTATTGGTCAAAGTATCTCTGTTGCGCTTGCAAGTCAAGGGGCTGATATTGTGATTTCCGATATAAGTGAGATGAGTCTTGATGAGACCGCAGAAAAAATAGAAAAATATAATCACAAGATTTACAAAGCAGGTATAGATGTTCGCAACCTTGAACAGATAAAGAAAGGTATAAATGGTGTACTTGCTGAGTTTGGAAGGATTGACATTCTTGTGAATAATGCCGGTATAAACAGACCTGCAATGGGTCTCGATATAATCGAATCGGATTGGGACGACCTTTTCAATACAAACGTGAAAGGCGGCTTTTTTATGTCACAGGCAGCTGCCCCATTAATGATTGAAAATAAATGGGGACGCATTATTTTTATCAGCAGTCAGGCAGGGCTCATAGGTATTCCGGGTCAATCTACTTACTGTTCCTCGAAGGGTGCAGTGATACAACTGGCGCGAACACTTGGGCTGGAGTGGGCTAAGTATAGTATCACAGTCAACACCGTTGCTCCGACTGTTGTGGAGACCAATCTTAACCGCGAAAGATTGAAGAATCCTGAGTTCCGAAAGTTCATTATCGATAAGATACCGTCAGGGAAACTCGCAACTAAAGAGGATATGGCGGCGGCAGTGGTTTATCTCGCCAGCGAAGAAGCTGGCATGGTAAACTGTACTACGCTTTTAGTTGATGGCGGATATACAGCCTGGTAATAACAAAAATTCTATTCTTTTTACATAATTCGTTTTTGCCTCGACTCTCTGCTTAAAAAGTAGTAGAATCATTTTAAAATATCCTTTACCTGTATATTTTCCGAAAGGAGGATTCTTATATGAAACCACATATAAAACTATTGGCTGCTCCGGTTATTTTGCTTATATCATTGTCGTTTTTGTCCACTGCTGGCGAAATTGGACAGCCGCGAAAGTGTATAATGATTTTCGGCGCGCATGCAGACGATATTGAAATAATGGCTGGCGGAACGGCTGCAAAGTATATTATAGGAGAAGGGTATGAAGGTATTTATGTTATGATGTCAAACAATTCGTGCTGTGGTTTTACAGGACGGTCACTTCCCGGGCTTGGCAATCCTCCGGTTGTCAAAGAAACCGGGTCACCGCAGTTTTACCCGATTGATGCTTTGGAATCGATCCAGATGCGCACAGAAGAAGCAAAAAATGCGGCGGCGGCAGTTGGCGCGAAAATGGTGTTTTTAAACTTGCGCGAAGAAACTATATTTATTGGCAGAAAAAGAGTCTGGTTTGGCACAGAGGAGTTCATAAAATATAACCCGCCGGGACAACAAATTGCTAGTATTGCGTCGTCTATTGGTGAATATATCAATGCTGTAGTTGACCTTTTTAAAACATACCAGCCGGAAATTACCATCATACATACTCTGGGCGGCGAAAAGCAAAGCCACGCTAATTGTGGGTATATGGTGTACAGGGCATTCAAAAGTGCCATTGCACAAAAAGTGCCTGTTGGTAAACTTTGGATGCGTGCCGAAGCAAGACGTGGTTTCTGGCTTTTTGACCCTCCTGCACAGGAATACGGGCGCGGTAGACACGATGTTCGTATCGACATCACCGATTATGTTAAGATTAAGAGAGAAGCAACCAGTATGCACGTCAGCCAGAATGTGAACCAATATATTGAACAACTCGATAAATTAATAGAAGATGTTGAATCAGGACAGAAATGTTATGAAGAATTCATCACCGTTCTTGACAATACAAAAAAATCCAAATAAAAGGAGATAAAATAATGATGCGTCGTCAATTTATATTAATATTTATGGTGTTCGCTTCAGTGTCTTTATTAATCCACGCTGCTGTGACAAACACAAAATATAGCTTCATAAAACAGTGGGGAAAGTTTGGAGATAAATCCGGGCAGTTCAAGTTTCCCACTATGATTGCCGTTGATGGATTATCAAATCTGTATGTGGTTGACCAGCATAATCACCGCATACAGAAGTTTGATTCCGATGGAAGGTATATTTTGTCATGGGGTGTTTTTGGAAAAGAACCCGGACAGTTTAATTATCCGTTCGGTATCGCTGTTGATTCTGACGGGGATGTCTACGTTTCTGACATGGATAACAACCGTATTCAGAAATTTTCATCAGAAGGAGAATTCATAAATATGACCGGCGAATACGGAACAGGCAATAGTCAATTCAAGTATCCGTATGGAATTGCAATAGATAAAAATGATGTTCTTTATGTAATTGACTCATTTAATTATCGTATTCAGAAATTTGACCAAAATCTGAATTTTCTTGATGCCTGGGGTTCTGAAGAGAAGTTTGACATTAAACTATATATGATTCATGAGATTGCAATTGATAAAGACGGTAATGTACTTTTAAGCGACCGCCAGAACCACCGTATTTCAAGGTTCACCAATGACGGCAGACTTATCAAACGCTGGGGCAGCTATGGAGAAGGGCTCGGCGGCAATAATGGTAAATTTAGTGAACCGCACGGTATTACGGTTGGTCATGATGGGTTGGTTTTTGTATGTGACCGCTACAATTTTCGCTTCCAGAAGTTCAGTTCAAACGGGGCATTTCGGACAATAATATATACACGCGGTAAAAAAGATGATACTAAACATTATGTTCTGGGAATTGCCGTAGATAAAAAGGGCAATGTCTATGTTACCGACCATTATCAACACTGCGTCCAGAAATACCGACCGCATCCTCCCTGGGGTGGCAGTGCGACCGAATTCGGAGCTCCCGGCAGAACACTTAAATAGTGAAAATCACAGACTGCCATTTCTATGCCTTTAAGAATATCTTTTTCTTATATAGAAAATATAAGAAAAGCCATTTGACCGTGAGAACGCAAAAAACCCAAAAGACCGGCTTGAAAGGACCAAGATAATCAATAAACCCATGAACAAAGATATTGGCGATTATGCCAAAATTAAATAATCTTTGTACAACATAAATTGTAATAGGATTGAGTCCTATAACCACAAAAGGAAAAACCCACTTTCTATAGCCCTTGACATCAATAATCCAATAAAACAAACCGAGCAAAATAGAACTCAAACCGACAGCAAATATTGTATATGAGCTTGTCCACAGTCGGAAAGTTATCGGAAAGGCTAAGTGCCAGATTAATCCCACTATCACACTTCCGGCCCCTGCTGTTAAAAGTCCAAAGACCTTTTTACTTTGTGAATTTGGTGTTCTTAACCAATGTCCGGCTAATACACCCATCAGGGCTGTGGAAATAGATGAAATTTGCCCTAAAATGCCGTCTTCATCAAAGGGCATATTTCGGTAAAACTCGCCGGGTAAAAATTTCTGGTCGATATAGGCAGCCAAATTTCCTTCGGGTGTGATCACTCCTGCACCATATCCAGGCACAGGTACAAGGGTCATAAGCATCCAATATAAAATCAAAAGAAACCCTGCAATAATTGCCTGATTTCTGATGTTGGTATTCATAACAATCAAAGCTGCAAAGAAATAAGCAATTGAAATACGCTGCAGAACTCCGCAGTAATGAAAAGCAGAAAAATCGAAACCCAGAAATCCATTCATAATAAGCCCAAGAAAGAAAAGTGTCAGACTTCGCCTTATAATGTGAATATAAATCTTTTTACGGCTATATCCACGCTCGATTCTTTTATTTATAGCGAAAGGCATGCTCGCTCCCACAACAAAAATAAAAAGTGGGAAAATTAAATCCCAAAAATGGAAACCATGCCATTCTGTATGGTCAAACTGACTGGAAAGTTTTTGAAAAAACGGATTGTCAAAGAACTTAAAGATAGCCAACAAAAAAGTACCGCCGCCTATAATAAAAAACATATCAAATCCACGCAGCGCATCAAGCGATAAAACTCTTCCTTCCGGAATTCTATTGTTAGTGGTTGACATTATTAATCCTTATATTTTTAGTTAAAAATTAAGCTGTTTTTTATTTAAATTCTTTATTCGCTGCAGATGTGCAGAGAAAACAAAGACATTAAAACATTCAGTTTTGTGCCTCTGTTCCTCTTTATTTTTCTGTTTCTTTAGGTAGCTTATTTTCCTTTTTACATAAATTATTTATATGATAACTCAACGTTAAAAAGAATTAAACTTGATAATCATTTTAAATTTTATTAATTTTAATTTAAACAAATATATTTATTTTACAATAAAATTATCTTATCTATAAATATTTTACCAGCATTAATCAAAGAATTTCTAAAACACAGGTGATCAGTATGAATCGCAATGAAATGCTCAATAGAATCCGTAATCCCGCTGAGTTATGGGATTTTATCATCATAGGGGGTGGAGCTACAGGTATTGGCACAGCGGTTGAAG
>JAUVVT010000250.1 GCA_030604505.1 bacterium
CAGTGGACAAATAAACCGAACTTTGCATCCTGAAACCATTTGCGTGCTTCTAAATTGGAGTTGGCAGGTTTATAGCCGATATTTCCCTGCTCAGTTGCGTATAAGGTGGTGGTTAAGAATATTATGCAGAATGTTATTATTAATATTTTAATAGGTTTGTTCATAGCAAATTTCTCCTGTGATAAAGTTTTTCACTTATATAATTGAACGATGGATTATAAGGTGTGAAACGTATTTTGAATATTGTTAATATAAATGAAAATGGCAAGGGAAAATTATTTTAATATTATTAAAAAGATGCTGAAAAAGGTAATAATTGTGAATTTAATTTAAAATAAACTATTTTGTAGTTTGATTATAAATTCATTTTTTCAGGGTTCCATTAAATATTTCTTGATTTAATAAATTGATATATTTATAATTGAATAAAATTTTAGATATGGAATTATAAGAGGAGTAGAAAATGATTAAAGGTGTTATTTTTGATATGGATGGTGTTATCGTTGATTCTGAAAGGTATATCTGTGAAGCGGCAATAAGGATGTTTGCGGAGCATGGTCTTGATGTTGAGCCTGATGATTTTGTTCCGTTTGTTGGTGCAGGAGAAAACAGGTATCTGGGAGGAGTTGCGGGAAGGTATGGTTTTCCGATAGATATTGAGCGTGATAAGGCACGGACGTATGAGATTTATGGGGAAATAGTAAAGGGAAAGATTGAACCTCTGTCGGGTGTTATTGATTTTATTGAGCGCTGCAGAGTCAGAAACCTCAAATTGGCACTTGCCACGAGTGCTGATAAGATTAAGATGCTGACTAATCTGCGAGAAATTGGGATTCCGCCTGAGACGTTCGATGCGATAGTGAATGGTCTTGATGTTGAAAAGAGGAAACCGCACCCGGAGATATTTCTTAATGCTGCAAGTAAGATGAATCTTTCCTGCGCTGAATGCCTTGTCGTTGAGGATGCAGTAAATGGGATAGCAGCGGGAAAGGCAGCAGGAGCGAAGTGTCTTGGACTTACGACGAGTTTTGCTGCTGAGGAACTTAAGGATGCCGACTGGATTGCTCTGACGCTTGCCGAAGCGCCGGAGGAGGCGATTAGCTGGTGACTTACTTTCTTTGAAAAGAAAGGTGGCATCGCAACATAGAAAAAGAAACTTCCTTTTATTTCTCATTCCTTGCTTTTGCAAGGAATGAGAAATTGGATAAAGTTTTTATAAACTCTTTTTTAGAAAAGTAATTTAATTTTCTTTTCTGAAGAAGGGTTTCCATTTTTCTGCGGAGGATGGTTTAGTTAGAAGACTAACGGTGATGAGAAGAAAGAGAGAGATAAAAAGTGCCGGATATACAGTTGGAATGTCATAGGGTTTTTGTAGTATTTCCCATATAATCGTAACTGTCATTCCTCCGGCAATTGATGAGACTCCACCGGATGGGGTTACTCTTTTCCAGAAGAATACAGCAAGTGTGGCAGGGGTTATGCTGACGCCGTACATTGTATATGCGTAGAGAGCCATTTCCAGTACGGTTTCAAAGAATTTGACTTGAATGAATGCAAAAGCACCGAGGAGTATTACAGCTATTCGAGAGTAAATGAGTATTTTTCTTTGTGAGGCGTTGGGATTTATGAATCTTTGATATATGTCGCGGATAATGTTTATTGCGGGTACGAGCAGAAATGAATCTGCGGTTGAGATAACTATTGAAACTGCTCCGGCAAGTAGTACTATTCCGATTATGAGCGGGAGTCCGTAGCGGGCAGAATGCAGGATGACCATTTCGGGATTTATGTCGAGAAATATACTGCTGCCGATTATTGCGATAACTACGATTACGGTTTCGATGATTATTGTTCCGACCAGCCATCCGACGACTGATTTTTGAGCGGTTTTTGCATCTTTTGCGGAGAAGAACCGCTGGTACATATTTGATTCACCAAGAAGTAAAAGCATTGTTGGTAGTGAATATCCGAGCGCCTCGAAGAGAGACATAGAGCCGAGAATCTGAAAGTGATCTTTTGGCAGGGTGTTTATTATTTCACCCCATCCGCCCGCCTTATCCAGAAGAAAGGGCAGGCACATAAAAATGCCGATAATCATTACAATTCCGTTGACCACACCAATATATGCGACGGAAATAAGCCCGGAGATAGCGGTAAATCCGATGACGAATACTGCGGTGATTACGATGCCCAGAGCAGTGGGAACATCAGCTACTATGTTCAGAATCATTCCCCCTGCTTTGAACTGGTAGCTGACAATTGCTGTGTAGGCAACTATCGTGGTGATGGTGCCGAGAATTCTTGCGTATTTGTTGTACCGTTCTTCTAATATGTCCGGGACGGTGTACATAGCGAACAGCCTGACTCTACCAGCTATCAGATATAATATGATAATTGCCGCCCACACTCCTATATCAAACCAGAGTGCCGGAAATCCTTTGTTGTACGCTAGTCCTGCGCTTGCTATTATACTGCCGGAGCCGATCCATGTGGCAAGGAGTGTTCCGACAAGTATACCGGTTCCAAGTTTTCTGCCCGCAACCATAAAGTCTTCCTGCGTCTTTACGTTTTTACTACGGTAAAAACCCACGCCTATTAGTAAAATCAAATATATTATTATTGACCAGAAGTAAATCATTGTGCTTTATTTTTTGTTGTTATACTTTTTCCGGTACGACCCAGGGATGTCTGTAGTTTGCTTTTAGATATTTGTTTGCTTCTGGGTCATTTATGAATGTTTCTGTTTTGCCGTCAAATCTTAGTTTTCGGTTTCCCACGCGATATGAGATGTTAGCGAGATGACAAATCGTCATTGACAGATGGATTTCTTCAACGTCTGCGTTTGGTTTTTTTCTGCTGCGTACACACTCTATAAAATTTTCGAGATGTGCATCGGTATTTCTTCGGGCGTATTCTGATGCAACTACTTCATTTTCTCTGAGGTCATCTTTTTTCACGTAAACCTGCCATCCTCCACCGTGTCTTCCGAAATACATAATGCCTTCGGTTCCGCAGATTTCGGTCTTTTTTGCGTCGAACTGCCATTTTGGAAAACTGTCTGATTCTAAGATGCTGGCGGGGGTTCTATGTATGTATGGTGTCCAGAGAGCAGATTGAGATAGTAATGTAAATTTACCGAACTCGTAAATTGCAAAACTTGTATCGGGCTGTTCTCTTCTGTCTTTAAAGTTATAGACACCACCTGCGTGTGAGACGGTATCGGGATATGTTTTGCCAATTATGTATCTTGTAATATCTGTTTGATGGAGTAAATCTTCGGTAATGGGGCTGGTATAGAAATCCCATAGCCCCTTCCACCAGTATCCCGGGCGGTATGGAAGCATAGGAGCGGGTCCACACCACAGGTCATAATCAAGGCCTTCGGGGACTGGTGCCTCTTCACTTTTTTTGAGAGGGTCGAGTTTTTCCATATTAAAAACGCGTGCCAGTTTGATATCGCCAAGTTTTCCGGACTGGACGTATTCGCGAGCTTTTTTAAGACAGGGAGCACTTCGGTTTTGAGTTCCAACCTGAACCACCCTTTCATATTTACGGGCTGCTTCAACCATTTTCCTGCCGTCCCAGATGCTGAGTGAAAGGGGTTTTTCTGTATAGACATCTTTTCCTGCCTGGCAAGCCATTATTGTACCGAGTGCGTGCCATCGGTCGGATGTTGCATTAATAACTGCGTCGACTTCAGTGTCAGCAAGCATTTTTCTAAAATCCTGTACAAATTTCGGTTTGTAGCCGTGGTCTTCTGTTATGATTTCTGCCGGTCTATCGTACTGGCGGGTATTGGCGTCACAGATATATTTAATCTTGATATCAGACCTTTTAACGAGATTTCTAATAAGGGAAACCCCACGCCCGCCAACTCCCATTATTCCCAGAATGACTTTGTCATTTGCTCCGATAATTTTTTTACGCGACAATGCTGTCACAGCAACAATTGAGCCTTTTACAAACTGCCGTCTGTTAAGTGATTTCATGTTTTCCTCCAATCACTGATTTACTGATTAAAGAGTTGATTTCACAGATTAAAGAATTGAAGATTGATAATATTTATTTTGATGCTGTGTTTTCTGTTTTTTTATAGAAATTTTAAAATTACTTTACGGCTGTCAGAATATTTTTGCGAGTATGAAACCAATACCCAAGAGTATCTGAGTGAGCATAATCATCAGAACATTGGCAGCCTGAGCTTTTAAGAAGGTATCTTTATCCGAATGTGCAAATGAGCCTTTTATTGCTTTTACGGCAACAGGTAGTGTAAAGAGTGCGATTAGTGTAAATGTCGGTATAAGTCTAATAAGTGCGCCGAATAGTATCCATATATAAACCATAGAAGTTGAGATAGAGTATAATACTGCGGATTTTTGTGTTCCAAGCATAATAGGGAGGGTTTTTCTTCCGCCTTTCAGGTCTGCCTCTATGTCGGGGAATTCGTTCAGAAAGAGCAGATTGAATATCAGAATTCC
>JAUVVT010000425.1 GCA_030604505.1 bacterium
TTCAACCTGTTTATCGAGGGGAGTATCTGCTCGTGAATTTTTCCTTCGAATCTAATTTCCGGGTGATTTCTGAAAAGACGGCAGTAGTCGAGGGAAAAAGATTTTATCAGGCTGCCCTCTTCCTGTGGAGTATGCTGATTTAAGCTTACCGCCATAATATCATCACCGCTGTTTATAATATCCAGAAGCTTCCATTTGCTGTCTTTTTCCAATCTTTCATCAGCGTCCAGATATAAAATCCATTCGCCTTTAACTTTTGATAATGCAAAGTTCCTTGCTGCTGAGAAATCATCTATCCATTCAAAGCTGAAGACCTCTGCACCGAAACTTTCTGCGAGCTTCACCGTATCATCAGTTGAACCTGTATCGACGATTATCATCTCATCAACTATATCTTTCACACTTTCAAGGCACAGCGGCAGGTTTTTTTCTTCGTTTTTCACAATTGTGCAGAGAGAAAGCTTCGCTTTTTTTAGAATATTCTTTGAATCTTTAATATCTTTATAACCTATCCCATTCGTAATTTTTTCCACTACACCGTCATTGATGAATTTTTCAGCCCATTCTTCTGCAATTTTTTTCCACGTATAGACTTCAAAAGCCCTTTTTCTTGCATTTTTACTCAAAAATTCAAATTTTTCATCATTTTTGATAAGTTCAACAACATTTCCGATAAATTTCTTTTTATAATCTTCACTGAAAGGGTCGCCTTCTATCAGAATTCCTGTTTTTCCGCTAATAACGGTTTCCGGAAGAGCAGCAAGGACAGATGAAACGATTGGCAGTCCGGCTGCCTGCGCCTCAATTGCTGCTATGCAGGATGTTTCTCTCCATATATTCGGATATGCCATAATCCTCGATTCCATCATCTCTTCTGCAAGTTGTGACTGTTTAACGCTTCCTCTCATTATAACACCCGGTTGTTTTAGTTTTTCGAGGAGCGGTTTCATCTCCCTGTCTTCCAGAGACGGAACATATGTAAAAACATGGAGTTCTGCTTCGGGGAGTTCCTTTTTTATTCCGGGAAATATATCGAGCAGGATTTCCAGACCTCTTTCGGGCCTGCTTGTATAGATTAATTTGTATCTCTTGTTATGTAAATTTTTTTCTGAACTGAAATGGTTCGGGTTAAATCCGTTTCGAGTGATATAAAATTTTTCTTTCGGGAGTTTCAATCCTTCAGCCCACATATCAGTCTGCCATCTGCTCAATGTAAAAAATTCTATATCCGAGAGGTCAATCTTGCTGAAATCGTATTCATCGAGGATTGCCGATTCAAAGTGGTCGTGAATCCAGAGAATCTTTTTATCTGCATTAATCTTTGAGAAATACGGCTTAAAAGAACGGGATGCGACAAAGACCTTAATTTTGCAGAACCTGTTAAAGATGTAAAAATCTGTAAGGTCTCCATATTCCACTCCTTCATATACGCCCGGATTTTCACACTTATTGAACACCTTTACACTATAACCGAGACTTGCCAGTTCACGTGCGATATAAAAAAGGGCGCTTTCGCTTCCGCCAAGTCCTTTTTCGTATATGGTATTGCCGTCGAAGGGCATCCCAACTGTGTAAAACACGAAATCAGCAGCCCTTTTATCAACCGGAATGGATAATTCTTTTGCGGTATTCAGATAGTTGTCATACGCTTCGTCATAATTAATATTTTTTGATATTGCTTCTTTAAAATATCTTAGAGCAGTTTCTTTATTACCCAGTGCATAATTCACCAGACCGAGTGTATTAAAAGCCTGTGCAAAACCGGAATCGAGGGAAACAGCTTTTTCAAGATTTTTGAGGGCATTTTCATAATTTTTGCTTTGGAATTCGAGGCAGGCGAGATTATGCAGTGCCTCGGAGTGGTTGGGATTTACCCTGAGTACCCTGCGGTAAAGTTTAAAAGCTTTATCCGTTTCTCCTGAGAAAGCAAGCTCATTCCCCTTTTCAAAAAGAGCCTGGATTGATTTTTCATCATAAGCCTCTGATTCTTTTAAATTATCGGATGGTGATTTTTCTTTTTCGCCCGCATCAGGGTCAAATCCCCATTTCTGAATAAACCTTCTTCTGTTCCCTTCTAAAATATTATCATACTTTTTATCAAGATTTTTAAAGGTGACTGAACCAAAGTGATGGACAAATATTCCTTTTGCAGCCACACATAAAAAACCAGTTCTTAAAGCCCTGAGGCAAAAATCATCGTCCTCATAATTGCCGAGCTTAAATCTCTCGTCAAAACCGCCAATAGTATCGATTACATCCTTCTTTATAAAAACACAAAATCCCCTTAATCGGGGATATTCAATATATTCACTTTTAAATTTTTTCCATAGCCCTTCAGCATACAGTTCCATTTCTTCATATTCTTTATAAATCGCATTCTCGTCCAGTTGAATGCCGCTTATCCAGTTTGTCATCGGTCCAATCAACCCTATTTTTTTATCCTTATCAGCAACCTCCTTCAGTCTGTTCAGCCATCCTTTCGATACAAGGACATCATTGTTCAGCACAACATAATATCTGCCTCTCGAATTCCTTATTCCCTGATTAACCGCCGAAGCAAACCCCAAATTTTCATTATTTCTTATATATCTATATTCACGTTTTCCCTTAAAAAAGCTTTTCGTTCCATCTGTTGAGCCATTATCAACGATAATAACCTCTGCTTCATCCAGACAGGTGTTCTTGTGCAGGTATTTTATACTCAGTTTTGTATATTTTAGTTGATTGTAAACCGGAATTATTATGCTAAATTTTATCATATTTTTATTAGATTTACCCTACTTTCTTTGAAAAGAAA
>JAUVVT010000061.1 GCA_030604505.1 bacterium
AATTCTTGTCAGTTATTTTTCTTTCTTATATATAACTTTTCCGCCTACTATAGTCATGTCAATAGGGATGTCTATTATAGTTTCCGGCGGGACGGTAAGGATATCTTCCCCAAGAACTACCATATCATCGTATTTGTCCACTTCTATCGAACCCAATAGTTCTTCATCGAAGGACTGATACGCGGCATTTATCGTATAAAGTTTGAGTGCCTCCATCACGGAAATTTTTTGACTCTGTCCAATCGGTTTTCCGGTTTTTGTTGTTCTGTTAACCAGAGCATGTATTCCCATCAGTGGGGGGAATGGTGAAGCATCATGATCTGAATTAGCAGTGATTTTGATTTTAGCATCAAGAAATGAGCGTGCGGCAAACATGCTCTCAAGACGCTTTTCTCCAAAAGCAGGTATGAGTTTGTCTCCATGATAGTAAGGGTAAGCTCCAAATATAGTTGGGAGCAATCCGAGTTTTTTAATCCTGTCTATAAGTTCAGGATTTATAACTGTGCAGTGGATTATCCTGTTTCTTGGGTCTTTTCTATAATATTTATTTTGAATTTCTTCCATTATGTCAAGGTACATATCTATAGCTTTGTCTCCATTAGCATGTGCTGAGATTCGCTGTCCAGCCGCATAAGCTTCTAAGATTGTCTTTTTGGCAATTTTTTCAGTGGTTGCCATAACCCCATAGAAGCCGGGTCTGTGGAGGTATGGTTCAGAAACAGCGGCAGTTCGTGCGGATATAGCTCCATCAAAAAAGAACTTTAATCCACAAATCTTAACCCATTCATCGCCGAACGGTTTATATATCATACCAATTTTATTCAGCTCCTGGAAATGACTGATGCCTATATCTGCTCTAAATCTTATAGGGAGTTCTCCCCGATCCTTCAAATCTAATACTGCGTTAATCTCTGTTTTGCCGGCATTATCATAGATGCATGTAAGCCCGGATGCGGCATTAGCCATCAACATTTTTTTAATAACTTTTACAGTTTCTTCTCTATTTGGTTCTTTCCTATCAGTTACAGCACGTCTGACAATACTCACTGCTTTTTCGTGAAGTCCGCCTGTTAGTTCTTTGGTTTTAGGGTCCCGTTCAAACATTCCCCCTACGGGGTCCTCAGTATATTTTGTAATTTTAGCAATTTCGAAAGCTTTGCTGTTGGCAATAGAAAAATGTCCTCCGACAGTAGAGAATATAACAGGATGGTTTGGTGCAGCTTCATCAATTTCCCATTTTGTGGGGTGACGTTTTTCTGCGAGTTTAGAATCATCCTCTCGAGCGCCAAAAATCCATTCGCCTTTCGGTGTGGTTTTAGCTTTTTCTGCAATTTTTGCCTTGATATCGGCAATACTTTTAACTCCGGCTTCTTCACTAAGGTCTATGACACCCATCATATTTATTGCTGTGCCTGTCATATGGCAGTGTGAGTCCATTAAACCCGGAATCACAGTTTTTCCTTTTAGGTCAATTACATAAGTTTTTTTACCGATTGAGCTTTTGATTTCGTCATTCGTTCCAACAGCGAGTATTTTACCAAACTTGACTGCTGCTGCTTCAGCAATAGATTCTTTATCATCAACAGTAACTATTTTACCGTTTATTAGAACTAAATCCGCAGAATAATAATTTTCCGGTTTTTTAGAACATTCAATACTTAAAATGAAAATGAGAAGAATTAATATAAGATTTTTTAATATGTCTATATTTAGTTTCATTTCTACTCCTTTCAAGATTTAGTTGTTCTGTTCAATTATCTATATATTTTAATACTTGATTTTTTGCTAAACCAGTGATATAATTGCATTTAAAAACTTAAACATTTTCACTCCCCCTGTCATCCTGAATCCTGTCCTGAACTCGTTTCAGGCTTGCTTCAGGGTCTTCATTATACCATCCTTCTGCCAAATCACAAAATTTAGGATTCATATTTTTTATCAAATTAAGCTTCCATTCCCTGTGCCAGCTTTTTAACTGTTTTTCTCGAACCAACGCATCTCTAATATATTCAAATTCCTCATAGTAAATCAGCTTTTTTAATTTATATCTTTTTGAAAAACCTTCAATTAATTCATTCTTATGTTCATAAATTCTACGTTCGAGATTATTGGTTAGACCTATATATAATGTTTTATTTTTATAGTTAGTCAAGATGTATACATAATACGTTTTGTTTTTCATAGACATTATAAATTTTATAGATCCTGAAACAAGTTCAGGATGACAGGTAGTGGTGTATCAGGATGACAGGTAGCGATGCTACCATTCTTAATCAAAATATCCTTGTTATCATTTACATCTCCTGTTAAACTTATAAAATTAGCATTGTCCTTAAAATAAATTAAACTATTACATTATCATAAATTCTAACAGAATAGCTACACCCTCTCTTTATTATTATCTATCAAAAGATACCTACTTATATCTTTTTGTAGCTTATAAATCTATCCTCCTATCGCTTAATTACTCCTCATAATATAATTAACTCTTATAAACTCTATTCTAAATCAGTTAATACTTACTTTTTTAAATTAAGTTATAATTCTTGACCTGCAATAATTTTATCCATACGCTTGCTGACATCTTGAAGATATTCTTCATCTCCTCCTCTAAGTTCAGCCGACATATATCCGCAGTATCTTATATCGCTGAATGCACGCCGGACTTCCAGCCAGTCAATCGTCCCGTCACCCAGATTAACAAACTGCCTGTCCTTTACATGAAATCCTTTTATATGCACTTTTACAATCCTCCTGTCCAATGTTCTTATCCAGTCGTGCGGAATTCCATACATTGCAATATTTCCGACATCAAAGTATGCTTTAAGATACGGGCTGTCCATCTCATCGATATACCGTGCAAATTCAATCGGGCTGACAAGAAATCTGTTCCACACATTTTCAATTGCAATTATCACGTCCAGCTCTTCAGCAAGGGGCAGGAGTTTTCTTATATTTTTTTGCGAACGCACCCATGCATCTTTATATGATACTTCCGCATTTACAACAGCAGGTACCAGAAGAACAACGTCCGCTCCGAAATCCCTGGCATTATAAAGCGAAGTTTTCATACCTTCAATGCTTTTTTCGATAACCGCGGGATCGCTGCTTGAGAGCGGATATTTCCAATGAGCTTGATTCATTATCGAATGTACAGTAATACCGGTATTTTTGGCTGCTTCTTTGATTTCACCTGCTGTATTGGAATCTTCGATTGTCGGGACTTCAATCCCTTCAAATCCAATTCTTTTTGCCAGTTTAAATTTTTCCTCAACACTCAAAGACTTTGGAAGCATCCTGAAATAAAGACTCTTTTTCAGCTTGCCCTTAAATCTTTTTTGTGATGCGGTTTCAGACATTATTCTGTCAGGATTAAGGATACTGCTGTAAAACGCAGCTGTTGTAATTACAGCTGCTGAAGATGTCTTTAAGAATGAACGTCTTTTAAATTCTTTCATTTTTATCTCCTGTATTATAAAAAAGTAATGTCAAAATTTAACCACAGAGAGCACCCACAGGGCAGGCAGAGAAAATATTTTCCACCAGAGCGGATCATTCTGTGGCTGACATGGAAATGATAATTCTTGCTAAGAATTTTTTCAGCTATTTTTTAAGATAGTATTTTCGTGAAATCCTATGAATTTTATTTTATTCAATTTTAGAATAATAAAAATGAATGATACTCTCCAGAGATATTAAACGTTAATCAAATAAGCAGGATTTTTTCGAGCAAGAATATCGATTTCATTTTCGGTAATTCCATTCTCTAAAAGAGCCCATATATACGGTTTCATTGCAAGTGGTGGACTATCCCAAAAAGTATGAGGACCCCAGTCCGTTGAAATCAAATTTCTTTCTATCCCCACTGCTTTCATATTTTCTATTGATGGTTTTACAAGAGCTGAAAAATAAGAAGGTTCGTTCTTTAGTCTCACAAAATCATTTTCTTTCCACCACGACCATGTTCCAATACATCTGTTAAAATATACACCGAATTTGCCGAATTCTTTCTGGTCTTCAATGTCAAACCAGTCCGGATGGGTAATCATTATTTTTTTTACACCGAGTTTTTTTGCTTCCGGCAGAAGTTTTATAACATGTTTATAAGGTAAATGCCCAGTCGCCAAAACAACATTATTTTCAGCAATTAATTTTAAAACCTTTTTTGTTTCGGATGAGGTATTTCCGTCACTATCCGTAATAAAAACATCTCTATCAATCTGGTTTGTCGAAGAAGGCATCCATATAACACGTGAATCTCCGGCAGCATATCTTTTATCTCCAGAAAGAGCGGCTATAACTGCTGAAGGATTTATTCCTCCGACTGTTTTATCCAGAACGAGTGAACCAAAAGTAAGTGTCCCGGGCACAGTCCGGCGGACAATTTCTGCTGTTGACCATGTGTAACCACGTTTTTCTTTATCCACCCAAGCCTTTATACCATGTTTTGCCATAGCACGTGCAGTCTCATATGCTGTTATGTCCTTTCCATAATTTTTTCTTCGGGTATTTCCGTGGACATGAATATCGACAATACCGGAAACATCTATTTTAGCGATATCTTCTTCTATTGTCTTCTTGTATTTATATTTGTATTTGCTTTTTACATTGAATAAGCCAGTACTTAATACCATAATTGAAGAGATTTTTTCTAAAAAACTCCGTCGTGTATAATCACTGTTTGAATTAATACTATTTCCTTTTGTAATCTTTTTTGATAAACTATTTTTTTCTCCCCATAATATAAAATATCTCTCAGATTTTACCGGTTTCATGATAAACTCCCCACTTAAACAAATTAATAAGTATTAAAAAAATCAATGCCTAAAAATTACTATGCATATGAGGTTCTATATGTAGTTATTCCTCAAATCTTTCCATGTACCGATAAAGACTTTTACATTTTTCCATGTAAGTTCGGTGTCTTCCCGTACGTTGTCAACCGGCGACAATATAAATCCGCCGTTTTTTGAGAGGATATTTACAGCATTTTCAACAGCATTTCCGACTTCATTTTCTGTTCCTTCTTCAATAGTCATCGGTCCGCTGACACCTCCCCAGAGGCAGATATTTTCAGTTAGCTTTTCTTTTAATACCTCAAGGTCTGTTCCCTTACCCTGAACCGGGTCCACCCCTATCATTATATCAATTTTTGTATCGATAAATTCATTTAAGAGAGGCATTACCGCACTTGTTATAATGTATCCAAACTTTGCTCCTGCCTGATGTGTTAATTCGACATCTTTTTTTAATACCGGTGCTATAAAACGTTTATATAGTGCCGGCGACCAGAATTCCGTGCTCTCATACCATGCCCTTTTTGTTAATACATCAATACCTTCATCAAGGTATATCTCCATTCTTTTTCGATTCCAGACAGCGATTATTTCAATTAATTCCTCGAGAAAATCCGGTTTATCATAAGCCCAGTAAAGCGGGGATTCAGCCCCGCAGAGCCACATTAACGTGTCTATTCCCTGAACGCCATAATCAGTCCCATGGATTTCATCATCCTTTCTGCTCAGCCATGAGTTCCACCCACCGCAAATTAGAAGCCCCCTGTCAGAGGCATATTTTTTTAACATCTTTGATTCTTCCCGGAACAGTCGTATTTCCTCATCCGAAGGTGATAATAAAAGATATTTTAATTTTTTTAGGTCAGATTTTTCTGTTATCAGGAATTTTTCTGAGCGGGGAGTTACATAATCATCAAACAGCGGGAGATGGTCACCGAATGGCCAGTCTTCGACCTGTTTGACTACTGCGGATAGTTTGCCCTCGGGGGTTTGATATTCCCTTTGAAGGAGAGGATATTTTTCCCCGTTACGATATTCCTTCCAGTCTTTAATGGTTACGTCTGGGTGAAACCGCAGAGTAAACTCGGGAAGATTTACTCTGACATCGAGCCCGAGCTCTAACTGGCGGTCAATAAATTCATACTGGTCTTTGCACTGGCTCCTTAATGCCCTGAATATCATAAAGCAACAGGGGATATAATCAATCTCCTGAAAATTGACCGCACCCAACATCCGTTCTTTTGATGACATATTTCCTGATTCCATATAATTTTTCCATATTTAAATTCTCAACCGCAGAGAAAATGATTGAATGGATTAATGATTAAATGGATTTAACTTGAATTATTCATAAGATTTATGTATGACGATTAGTTTTTTATTAGGGCAGACACATTGGTCTGCCCCTACAAAAAAATATTTTTATACCTATCTATCCATTCACTCTGTGCCTTTGTTCCTTTGTGCCTTAAATGACTAAATAACATCAGACAGATCAGCCAAGAACAGCTGTCTTTTTCCTTCGGGTGCAGCCTGAAAGCAGACCTTCTTGAAATCTCTGCTCCAGAAAGGATGTCCATCGAAGCGGTTTACGTTGTCACTTAACAGATTTTTTCTGTTTATGGTAGGTATTGTACAAACAGCTTCTTCATCTTCTGCAATCAGGTCAATCAGACGTATAGTAACTTTTTGCACACCGTCGAAATGAATTTTATCTGTAATCATATATTTTTCAGATGGCTCGATTGTAGGATGTCCTCCGCCGTCGATTTTTTCACTCAGAATAATGTAATCGGAGCCGTCATACGGGATTTTGCAAAGACGGTCGTTTTTTCCGTCCGGTTTAAGATTTCTTATCAGATGTATACCATCGGGGTGCCAGTTGGGATGACCGCCGCCGTGTCCCCATATCGGAAAGCTCTGCGTTCGTCGGATGCTGCTTCCATCGGTATTGAATGTAAAAACATTGACATTTCTTCTTCCCCATCCATCCGGAAACAAACATCGCAGAACCTGCATAATACGTGTGCCCTGTCTGTTAAACTTTGAATGCCAGAAATAGAAGGTTCCTCCCTTTTTCGGGGGAGGTTCGGGTACCAGTTTTGCACAGTCTGCCAAGCTCACCAATAGCCGCTTTTCATTGGTTTTCAGGTCTGTTCGCCATAATCCTTCGTCTTCTGCAGCACCTGGCGGCAGCTTTTGGAATTTTAACGGTTCTTTAGGCGGCACACCGTATCCCTGCTGGGTAATGTCAAGCAGCTCGAGTGGAAATCCAATCACACAGGATTCATCCGGAGCTATAAAATATTTGGGACCTGCAAAAGCTTTGACTTTATCTGTTTCGAGGTCAATTCGAACACATACGGCAACATTATCTATTACATCATTCGTATAAAGATATCGGTCTGTCGTTCCCCAATTCAAATTTGCACCTACCTGATAACCCCAGCATTTTGTTGTGTAAACTGTTTCAATGGTCTGTTCTTCAAGGTCGATAATACAGACTTCCGCAGTATCTCCCAAAACAGGCAGCCGGTCCTGAAAAGGAAGTTTAGTAGCGGCTAAATATCGCTGGGACGGGCTTATCGAACATACATCATAATACGTATGCACGTAAAACCCATCATCCGGTGTTACCTGCACAACAGGAACAAAGGTTTCACCGGGTTTATACGGTTTAAATTTAAATTTTTTCTTTTTTGAGATTTGCCGCTGGCATGACCACACACCCGGCATCAAAGCAGCTGCCAGCAAACCTGCAGACGTACGAAAAAACTTCCGTCGGTTCATATTTTTTCTCATGATTTAGATTGATAATTGGTATATTTAAGTGAAAATTAATTTAAACTTGGTGCACTGTCATTCCGAATCCTGTGCTGAACTTGATTCAGTATTGTTTCGGAATCTATTGTTTATCGCTATTTAGATGCTGAACCAAGTAGATCCTGAAACGAGTTCAGGATGACAGGTTAGTATTATTTCAAATAAAACTATATATAATAAATTTGCCAAAGTCCTGTAATTAAAATATTGGACATGTCATTCCTGCCCCGTATCAAGTACGGGATAAACTCCAGCAGGAATTTAGTATTTTTTAAACTTGTTGTGATTATTGA
>JAUVVT010000115.1 GCA_030604505.1 bacterium
CTGTGTTCTTTGGTGATGTTGAAGTAGTGTTTTCAGTCTTTTCATTCGCCAAGTTAAAATTATACTCTCTCGAAAGATTTGGCATAGAAAAGCTCGACCTTCCTGAACAGAAGATGGAAACAGCTTCATTATGGCTCGATTTTTCTACTTTGAACCTTGAATACATTATAAGTCGGGGAATCCGCCCGGGTGACGGACTGGTCGGCATTAAAAATCTTATACTTGCTACACTGCCGATTCTTTCTATGTGCGATAAAAATGACATCGGGGGAACAATTGATGTTAAAACCACTGCATCTCCGGGAATCTTTATATTCGATAAATACCCCGGAGGACTCGGCTTCTCTGAAAAGGGATTCGAGCTGATTGAAGAAGTATTAAAATTAAGTTGCGATTTGTTAGACAAATGCGCCTGCGAAAATGGATGCCCCTCCTGTGTGGGCGCGGGCGGATTGGGTAAAGCTATATATAACGACCCCGACGAAAAGGGAGGATGGCTGTGTCCAAATAAAAAAGCAGCAAAAATCATAATGGAATTAATTACATAACTTATTTTCTTTGAAAAAGAAAGTAGGCAAAGAAATTTTCTATTAAATCCCCCCTCGTACGAGGGGAGATTTGGTGTAAAGTTTTTTCCGCCAAAGGCGGATCCGCTCCGCGGATGAGCAGCTTTTTTCCAAAAATGTTGCATTTAAAAAATAAAAAATATGATTTCTAAAGAGCTAAAAAAACGGATTTCCGAGCTTAATCGCAAAGATATTAAGATATTTTCGTTAGGTGAAACTGACAGGTTGAAAAGCAAACCGCTGAAAACGGAAATTGATGATGAACTGTCTGAAAAATTCTTGAATGGTGAAGTTGTCAGCAATGAATCAGGGTGTTTTTTGAGAATATTGAGGAACCTGAGAGACCTGATTAGGAATTCGGAAAATTTTGTTATGGAATATAATTTTATATTTAGTAAAGGCGGGTATGGCGGCAGTCCGGATATGCTTCATAGTGATATGCAAAAATTTCTTAATATTGATTCTAAAAAAGCACTGTTTGTTGATTTAGAGACATGCGGACTTAACAGCAGTCCTATCTTCCTTGTCGGGCTTATGTATTACAAAGACGGTGATTTTATATTTGAACAGTTGTTTGCGAGAGACTATTCAGAAGAAAAACCGCTCCTTAATTATCTTGAGGATTTAATAAAAAGTTTTAAGATTCTTGTTACCTTTAACGGCAGAGCATTTGACTACCGCTATCTAATGGAAAGGGGATTTCTTTATAATATTCGTTTCAACCCTGACTTTCCTCATCTTGACCTTCTTCACGAGTCAAGAAGGAAATGGAAAGAATATCTCCCCGACTGCAGACTTCAGACTATTGAAAGAATGATACTTAAAAGACGAAGAATTGACGATATACCGGGCGATGAAATCCCCGATGCATATCACGAGTTTGTGAGAACAGGTAATATTGTTAAAATTAAATCCATAATAAAACACAACCTCTTTGACCTTTTGTCGATGAGTGAAATAATACTTTATATGTTTACAAAAAATGTGTAACTTATTTAATTATGTTTTAAAAAAGTAATCAATCCAAAGGATCCGCCTTTGTCTACTTTCTTTTCAAAGAAAGTAGAAATAAGAGGAGTTTGATGTGAAGACAAGTCAATTATCCGAAGAAAACGAACTGAAAGCACAATTATAATACTGGGAACTGTTTCGGAGGTCGGGATATAAAGCAAGGAGGATTTTGGATATAAATATCGGCAGATACAGAAAAGTAAGCTACAAAGACATAGAGGTTATGGATTATTTTTTATCCGGCAGTGATTATGAAATCTTTAAAAAAGCCGGTTTGGGGATAATTACCCTCGTGAACGAAGATGAATGTAAAAAGATACTGATGTCGCTGGAAGGGCAGGTTTTGGCTTGGCATTCCCACATCAGTGTGCTGGTTGTTCCACCGGAATATGATATTCCTCAGGAATTTGAAGACATAAATAAAAAAATAAACGAATTTGTCGGTCTGAAAGATGAATTTCCACCCGATTACAAATATGCAATATTAAGTGACATTGATAAAAAGGACTTTTCGGTTCCCGGGGAGCTGAAAGGTATAGCTGTAAAGATAAAAGGCAAAGAAGAAGCATTCCGTTTTCAATACGGCTCTGCTTCACTCTGGATTCCATCCAGTGAAGGTGAACATACGAAAAATCCGGTTCATCCAATTCCAGAAGAGCATAATCAGTGTAAATTTGCAAAAGAATATGTTTTTAAGGTAGGAGACATAGTCCACCTGCCCACCAATACATTTCATCTTATTGTTGGAGGGATGGGCGGAGCTGTATATACCGAAGCATCGACAAAAAGCAGGGATGAACTCGACATTTTTCTCCACCCAAAAATAAAAAGACTGGAATAGTTTGTTTTTAAGTAATTGCTGAAAGAACAAACGAAAAATAAATTATTTAGAAATTAAACTCCAATGAAAAGAATATACTTTGACAATGCCGCCTCAACACCTTTGGACAAAAGAGTATTTGAGGAAATGAAGAATTATTTTCTTGCTGATTATGGAAATGCATCAAGTGTCCACACCTACGGGAAAAAAGCAAGAATTGGAATTGAACAGTCAAGAGAAAATATTGCCTGTATAATTAATGCAAAAGAATCGGAAATCTATTTTACCTCAGGAGGAACAGAATCAGATAATCTTGCCGTCAAGGGCATCGCGTATGCGTATCAGGATAGAGGTAATCACATAATTACTTCATCTGCAGAACATACTGCTGTCGTAAAGACATGCAAATTTCTCGAATCCATCGGGTTTAAGGTAACATATTTGCCGGTTGACAAGTATGGAATGGTTGACCCCGCTGATGTAAAAAAAAATATTACCGAAAAAACTATACTCGTATCAATAATGCATGCTAATAATGAAGTAGGAACTATAAATGATATAGAGGAAATCGGAAAGATTACAAATGAAATGGGCGTTCTGTTTCACAGCGATGCAGTTCAGACATTTACCAAATTGCCGATAGACGTTGAAAAATGCAAAGTCGACCTTTTGACATTTTCCGGGCATAAAATATACGGTCCAAAGGGAACAGGAGTATTATTTATAAGAAAAAATGTAATGATTCAGCCGCAGATTCACGGCGGAAGCCACGAAAGAAACAAACGAGCAGGTTCAGAAAACGTTCCGGGAATAGTCGGAATTGGAAAAGCAGCCGAAATTAAAATCGAAGAGATGGAAAGCGAATATAAACGTTTAAAAGAACTCGAAGAATATTTCTGGACAAAAATTAATGAAAATATTAACGATGTATATCTTAACAGTCACATTGAGAAAAGACTTCCGGGATTTCTTAATATATCATTCGGCGATACCGACAGTGAAGCTGTTCTTTTGAGTCTCGACCTTGAAGGAATTGCAGTTTCATCCGGTTCTGCATGCCTTTCGGGGAGTTCAGAACCATCGCCGGTGCTTGCAGCAATGGGATTATCCATTGAAAGAGCAAAATCAAGTATCAGAATCACTCTCGGAAAACAGAACACAAAAGAAGATATAGATTATGCACTGACTGTTTTTCCAAAAATTGTAAAAAGAATAAGAGAATTATAGAAAATTTCTCCTCATAAGAAAAGAAATTTATACATAAATTTCTTTTCCGCCATAGGCGAATCCGCCTTCGGCGGAGCTTACTTCCTTTTCTAAAGAAAGTACTAAGAATTGGATATAATATGAAAAAAAGGGTAGCGGTTGCTATGAGCGGGGGGGTGGATAGTTCGGTAACGGCAGCCGTTTTAAAAGAAGACGGTTATGATGTTGTCGGTTTGACCATGAAACTCTGGGAATATGATAATGTTGGGGGGAACATCGAAAATGAATCATCATGCTGTTCTATTGAATCTATCAATAATGCAAGATATGTCTCCGAACAGATTGGTATACCGCATTATACACTAAGTTTTACTGATGTTTTTGAAAAAAAGGTCATAAATAACTTTGTAGAAGAATATCTGAACGGAAGAACACCAAATCCCTGCATCTTATGCAATGTAAAAATAAAATGGGAAACACTTCTAAAAAAGGCAGTTGAAATAGGAGCAGATTATTTTTCCACAGGCCATTATGCAAGAATTGAATTTGAAAATAATAGATACATCTTAAAAAAGGGTAAAGATGCCAATAAAGACCAGTCCTATGCACTCTGGGGTCTAACCCAGAATACCTTAAAGAAAACAATCTTACCGCTTGGCGAAATGACAAAAGAAAAAGTCAGAAAATATGCCCACAGCAAAGGTTTTAAAACAGCAAAAGTCAGAGAAAGCCAGGAAATCTGCTTTATACCCGATAACGACTATCACAGATTTTTGAGCGAATGGACAAAATCTTCCGGCATTAAAATTAAAGAAGGCGAAATCATTGCAAAAGACGGAACTGTTCTTGGACATCACAAGGGTTATCCATTCTATACCATAGGCCAGAGAAAAAAACTTGGGATTGCCGTTGGCAGACCTGTTTATGTATATGACATCGAACCGGAATCAAACAGAATATTCGTAGGAAATGAGGAAGACCTGTGCAATAAAGGTCTTATTGCTGATAATATTAACATAATTGCTCTTGAAAAGATAGAAAAGCCGGTCAAAGCGGTAACAAAAATCAGATATAACGACTGCGGAACAGAATCAGTTGTCTATCCTGTGGGTAACAATGAAGTCAGGATAATATTTGACAAAAAAAAGAAATCCATAACCCCGGGCCAATCGGCAGTCTTTTATCAGGATGATAAAGTCATAGGAGGGGGGGTAATTAAAGAAAAAATTGATTTTTAAATGACGGTGTAGAGGCGAAGCATTCTTTTATCTACGATGCAAATTTTTTGAAAAGTCTTTAAACGAATGCTTCGCACCCATTAAAATTTGGAAAAATTAAATGAAAGAAAAAATTACAACAATAAAAATCGCAAAGATGAAGTCTGATGGGGAAAAGATTGCGGCTCTGACCGCTTATGATTATACTTCAGCAAAAATTCTTGATAAAGGCGGAATAGATTTGATTTTAGTCGGCGATTCGGCAGCCAATGTCTTTGCGGGGTATGATTATACCATAAAGATTTCAATGGATGAGATGCTATATCACACACGGGCAGTAAAAAACGGTACAGAAAGGGCACTGATAATTGCCGATATGCCGTTTTTGTCATATCAATGCGGAACCGATGATGCTGTAAAGAATGCGGGAAATTTCCTTAAAGCAGGAGCATCTGCGGTAAAATTGGAAGGCGGGAAAGCAATTACAGATATTGTAAAGAAACTCGTCGATACGGGAATTCCCGTTATGGGGCATATCGGCTTAACTCCGCAGTCGGTGCACAAACTTGGTGGTTACGCCCTGCACGGCAGCACGCCTGAAGCAGAAGAAAAACTGATAGAAGATGCACTCGCCTTAGAAGATGCAGGGGCTTTTAGTATTGTTCTGGAAAAGATAGTCTCAAAGTGTGCGAAAAAGATAACAGAAAAAGTAAAAATCCCCACAATTGGCATCGGAGCCGGAAAATACTGCGACGGACAGATTCTCGTATATACCGATATGCTCGGCTTAAACAAGGAATTTCATCCCAAATTCGTACATATTTATGCAGATATTTACAATAGTATGATGAGCGCGTTTAAAAATTATATAAAAGATGTAAAAGAACAAAAATTTCCCTCAGAAAACGAAACTTATACCTAAATTTCCCCTCGCAAGAAAGGGAAATTTAAGTAAAAGTTTTCTTGCCTACTTCTTTTTTCAAAAGAAGTAGGTTGCAAATTAAGAAAAATTTATTTATATTAAAAATTTTTAAAAATGGAAACTTCGCCTGTAATAACCCTGACAACAGACTTCGGCGATAGAGATGGATTTATTGGAGTTATGAAGGGAGTTATACTTGGTATAAATCCCAATGCTAAAATTGTTGATATAACCAATGAAATTGAAAGGCACAATATTGACCAGGCAGCTTTTGTTATAAAAAATTCATATTCATTTTTCCCTGAAGGGACTATACATATTGTTATTGTTGATCCGGGTGTAGGGAGTTCAAGGAGAGCTATTATCCTTTACAGTATGGGGCATATATTTATTGCCCCTGATAATGGAGTACTTAGATATATTTTCTCAGAAAGCAAACAACAAAAGGTGTATAACATTATAAACAAAGAATATTTTCTTGAACCGGTGAGTTCGACATTTCACGGAAGAGATATTTTTGCACCGGTTGCAGCCCATATATCCCTCGGGATTGATTTGGAAAAATTCGGACCCCAGGTATTCGATTACATTAAAGGTGAAG
>JAUVVT010000122.1 GCA_030604505.1 bacterium
AATTTTTCTGTTTCTTCTCCGATGCAATCCGGAGCAATCTTTACTTCCTGACCTAAAAGTTCTCCAAGGTGCTTCGCACACGGTTTAAGACTCATTTCAGGAATTAGTTTGCCCTTGGGTCTTCCGAGATGCGACATTAAAATTGCTCTGCCCCCGTCAGAAATAATTTTCTTTATCGAAGGAAGAGCAGCTCTGATTCTTGTATCGTCTGTAATATTGCAATTCTCGTCAAGGGGTACGTTAAAATCAACCCGCATCAGTACCCGCTTACCCTTTAGTTCAATATCATCAATAGATAATCTTTTCATATCCTCACCTAATAATTTTTTTCAATTAAATAGGCAACTTTTTCATAAGATGGTTAAGTAAATAGTATTCCAGCAAAATCAATAATATTTATCAGCGTAATTAATAAAAATACCGCCTTCCATTTAGCGCTCTTGCTTGTAACCGGGCAAGACCGATATATATGTTACAAGGTAAAAGCAGGCGTTTTATACTCTTTGCTGTGTCATTTTATAATGAAAAAGAAAATTTTTATTTAAATACACAACTTAAAAATATTTATAATATTTTATTAATAAGGTCGACAACCCTGACAGAATAGCCCATTTCATTATCATACCAGCCGATAACCTTTGCCAATTTTCCATTCTTTACATAAGTAAGAGGAGGATCGAATATACATGAATGAGTATTACCAACTATGTCCTGTGAAACAATCGGGTCTTCACAATACTGCATAATACCTTTCATAGGACCCTCTGCTGCTGCTTTCATTGCAGCATTTATTTCTTCGGATGTTGTTTCTTTCTCAAGGGTGACCACTAAATCTGTAATTGAACCGTCAGGCACAGGAACTCTCATTGCTAAACCATCGAGTTTTCCATTCAATTCAGGGATAATTTTACCCACTGCTTTTGCCGCTCCTGTTGTGGTTGGTATTATAGAAAGTGCAGCAGAACGCGCTCTTCTCAAATCACTGTGCGGAAAATCAACCAGTCTCTGGTCATTTGTATAGGCATGAATTGTTGTCATCAATCCGCATTCTATTCCAAAATTATCCTGCAGCACTTTTGCCATTGGAGCAACGCAATTGGTTGTGCAGGAAGCATTTGAAATAATTTTTTCGTCGCCAGTCAGTATTGAATCATTAACCCCTAAAACAACAGTTGCATCAATCTCATCTTTTGCAGGAACAGTAAGGACAACTTTTTCTGCTCCAGCATCAATATGTTTCATTATTTGGTCTTTTTTTCTAAAAACACCGGTAGATTCCACAACGGCTCTCACGCCAAGCTCTTTCCATGGAAGATTTGCAGGGTCTTTTTCTGCATATATTTTTATCTCTTTACCGTTCACAACAATCGATGAATCTTTTGCTTCAACAGTTCCCGAAAATATGCCCTGTGTTGAATCATACTTTAAAAGATGCGCAAGAGTCTTGGCATCTGTAAGGTCATTTATTGCGATAAAATCAATATTCTCTGATTGAATACCGGCACGAAAAACAAGTCTTCCGATTCTGCCAAACCCGTTTATACCCACTTTTACAGCCATATTAAACCTCCATATAGTTTATATTTTTATTATTATTAAATAAATTATCCAAAAAATACCTTTGCTATATCATATAATTCCATATCTACCCTTTTTAGAGATAAAGCCTCATTTATTGGGACAGAAATAATTTTATTTGACCTCAAAGCGACCATATAACCGAACTTTTTTTCATTAATCAGATCAGCAGCAGCCACTCCTAATCTGGTAGCAAGAACACGATCAAAGGCTGTGGGAGTACCACCCCTTTGGATATGACCGAGTTTTGTAAAACGGGTTTCTATACCTGATTCCTTTTCTATTAAATTACTCACTAATTCACCAATCCCACCAAGAATCTTATGACCAAAATCATCGACTCTGTCATTTTGAGTTATATAGTCATCAGTTTCTTCGGGTTTTGCCCCCTCAGCAACTACTACAATACTGAAATTTTTACCCCGACTTTTTCGCTTATTAATTAGACCTATAACATCTTTAATGAAAAATGGAACTTCCGGAATTAATATACAGTCGGCACCACCTGCCAGTCCGGCAAAGACCGCAATCCATCCCGTATGCCTTCCCATTAATTCTATTACCATAACTCTGTGATGAGACTCTGCTGTAGTATGAAGCCTGTCAATAGCATCTGTTGCGATAGATACTGCTGTATCAAAACCAAATGTGTAATCGGTTCCAGATAAATCGTTATCTATGGTTTTTGGAATTCCAACACAAGGCATTTGCATTTCCCAAAGTGCATTTGCAACACTCAATGTATCATCTCCTCCAATAGCCACCAAAACATCAATATCAAATTTCTTTAGATTTTCTTTGACTTTATTCATATCCTCTTCTTTTTTTAGAGGATTTCTCCGTGATGTTCCGAGAATTGTACCACCCCGATGAATTATCCCGGAAACCGAAGAAAGAGTTAAAGGCTCAAAATCTCCCTTTATAACACCATCCCAGCCATTTTTTATTCCAAGGATATTATAATCATAACTTTCGATAGATCTCCTGACCACTCCTCTTATTGCGGGATTCAAACCAGGACAATCTCCTCCTCCAGTTAATATTCCTACGTTCATATTTATCACTCCATTTTTTTATATATTGATTTACTTCCCGATAATCTAATCCCGGAAAGCTGGTCATTAATATTTTTTAATTAAAAACGGTTTACAAGAGCAACAAAATGGGTTCAATTATGAATTTTTTAAAAGAAATAATAAAAAATTAACCGTCCTAATTACAATATTTTCAATGTATAATTGCAAAAATTTTTAAGTTAAATTTTAATAAATTTTATTCATAAAGTCAAGTATTATATTTTTATAAAAATATCAAGATTGGAAATTTGTCAGATTTGTACTATTTTCTGAATTGCAATCTGCCTGTCGCAGAGCAGTGATAACTTAAAATAATTAAATTGCTGTGGTCTTTGCTTTTAGTTGCATTTCGTTATGGGAATAGTTATTTTATACTTGAAAAGTTTCATTATTAGATTTTTAATATCAATTTGAACTGCTGAAATTTTAATATCTTTTTATTTTTTTTATAAATTTTTTCAATTGAGAATTTTGTTATTTTAACTAATGCAGAGTATCTTGTGAAAAATGAAAAAGATTTGTCGCGCCGTAATTTTTTTCAGAAGTTTTCTATAGGTTTTGGAATGGGAATGGTTGGATTACATAAAAATATTCAGAGAAAAGATATTTCTATGCCCCTTATTTCAGGACTATCTGAAAAGAACATTACTGCGAGACTTTTAGAGAATGCACGGCTTGTTTTAGAGGTTTCCTGTCGTGCCAAATCCGGCGAAACGCTGCTCATTATTGCGGATGAAACGCTTCTGCCTTATTCACCGGCACTTGCATCGGCTGCGGTGGAACTGGGTTTGATTCCCGCAATTATGGACATTACGGATTATCTTTCCTCCAAGCCATACCAAGATGGTTTTGTGCTGGAACCACTGAAGGCGGCAATGGAGTCTGCTGATATTGTAATCGAGAATCTTGCCGATACGTGGGTTTCGGACCGACCCGATTTTGGACGCTTGGTAGGTGATCCGGATTATCAGGACAAATCACTGACTGCCAAACGGAGATGGGTTATTATTCAATGTAATGGTATGGAGAAATGGGAAGTTGACCCCGAAGAGATAGCTGCCATTCCAAAACGGACGCATTGGCTGAAGGCTCTTCTCGGATCTGCGGAAAAAGGTCATATTATTTCACCTGCAGGAACTGATTTTACGTTTGGTCTTGGAGCAGACTCTATGCACACGCCAGTCCTTGGAATAGTGCCGTTTTATGGTGAGGTGGCAGTAACGCCAAGTCTGGAATCTACATCGGGGACATTCATAGTGGACGGTCCCACTCAGCAGAATGTCAGGCCCGCAGATGAACTCGACCGCGAACCGCTTCGGATTACAGTTGAAGCCGGCAGAGTAAAGAACATGAGCGGTGATCCAGTCCAGTTAAAACGGTTGAAAGAGTTTATTGCCAGCGGCGATCCTCCTGCGGACGCTATCGACGAGGTCGGCATTCTGACGACAACTCTTAAGGAAAACGATATATACTATTGGAGCGATGGAACCCATCACCATGACCGTGCCCATATTGCCTTAGGCAACAATGTACGGCGTGATACGGTAGTGCATGGTCCGAAGCATATGGACGGTGAAATATGTAAGCCCACAATCAGTATTGATGGTCTAATTATTGTGAAAAACGGCATCTTTCAAGATAGTGTGATGCAAAACACCGGCAGATAAAAGAAGAGAATATAGAGAGCAAATTCTGCTGAGTCGTGAAACTCAAAGAGATAGCAGAATGAAAGTATAATGCTAATATAAATATAATTCCATCTGTAAAGAAGAACTATGTCGTAACTGATTTACTTGTTTTATTTCAATTATTTTAACTCTTTTGAAGATACTAAAGCATACTCGCATCACAAACGACTGTTAGTTCGATTCCCAATACTTTTGCCAGTTTTTCCACTCTCGATAAGTTATGACCGATGCTTAAAGCAAAATGGTGAGTGGGACCTGCCTTGCTCCAGTTTTCAACAAAAGTCGCAACATCTGGAGCGAAACGACCTCTGGTGTTTGTATTTCCGGTTGCAGGGATTGGACCGGGCATTGATTCTCCTTCTGCATAGACGAATTTGAATTTTCCGTCGAATGTCTGGGTAAGCCCGAGCATCGAGATGGGACCTGTTTTGAGTTTGAATTCGACCGAAGCTCCCTGTCCTGATTTGCCGTGTAATATGCTCAGTCCGCGTAAAACCGGTTTCCCATCTGCAATTTTAATATCGTGCGGTCCGTCGTGTCCTACAAGGACATAATTATCCCTGAAACTGGCAGGGTGGAGTTCTGTAAATGATCCTCCTACACCAAACCGGTTCATGATAAGCATGGCAATACAATTTTTCATATCCCCTTCACCGGCGATTGGCACTCCTTTTCCTGTCAGCAGTGAATTTCCGATTATCATACCGGGAATAAGGTCCACATATCTTTCCATATGCCTGCCGTGGTAGTAATATGTCAAGCCTGTAAGATTAAAATCTTTTATCATTTGCTCCAGTCCGACTGCGACTCTCGAAGACCATTCCAGTTGTTCTTTTGTAACCGGTCCGGCAATTTTATCTGCACCCGAAGGCGGAAAGTCAAAAAAATCTTTTACCTCTTTAATTTTCTCTTGGAGCTGGTCATCGGTTACATTATTAACGCGGTGGTCAAGGTCTCCCATTTCCAACATTTCAACATGGCTGCCAAAGTGTCCTGTAACCATTGTCGGATCAAACTGCATATCCATCATCCATTCAAAGACATGTCCCAAAAAACCGAGTCTTGCGTTTTTAAGGGTATGGAGGACTAAAGCGACTTCAGCCCATTCGCGGATTTTTCTCCAGGCGCGTTCGTCATCATGCAGCATTCCGAAAATGATATCCATTACAGTAATATTACAGCGCTCACATCCGCATGCAATCTCAGGAAGAGATGTAGAATTGTCATGCTCAAGCTGAAGCCAGGTCGTTGCAGATTCGGGTTCCATTCCCTGTGTGGGCTGAAGACCTATCAATATCATAGGTGCTTTTGCTCTTTGTGGAACAGGAATGACAAAACTGGATTGCACATAAGTGGTAACATCACAAAAAATCATATCTACTTGTTCTCTTGCAAAGAGATCACCTGCCTCATAACCGCGTTCTACCGTATCGACAAGACCTCCTGATACAACCTCTATGTCCAAACCAAATGATTTTATTTTTTCTTCAAAGGTTACTCTGTGTTCTTCTAATCTATCGCGAAGACCCGAAAACTGTTGCCAGTAACGGTAAAATCCGACACTGAATACACCAATTTTACATTTAGACATTTCTTCATCCTCCTTTTTTAATTCAGTCTTTTATCAACGGCACTGCAATTTACATTGAAAATGTTCAAAAACTATCTTCCCTTGAATAAATGTATTTGAATTCAGCTTGACAGCAAAAGTATTTATTCTATATATCTAATACCCGCCCATACCAGTCGGTTACACGCATAAGGTGAAAATAATCATCAGTATCTTTCATATATTCTTCCAATTTTTTATGCAGTTCCTGCTTCTTGTTCTTGTATGCTGTGTTATCTGCAAGGTTATTCACTTCGATTGGGTCGCTTTTTAAATCGTAGAGTTCCTCACCATATTTTTTATAGAGATTATATTTCCA
>JAUVVT010000150.1 GCA_030604505.1 bacterium
AAAATAAAATAATCCCCCCTGACCCAATTGATAAAGACTTATATGATTTACCACCTGAAGATAAAGCAAAAGTGAAATCAACTCCCGGCAGTCTGGAGGAGGTTTTGGATGCTCTGGAGAAAGACCATGATTTCTTGTTAAAGGGAGATGTCTTTACTTCGGATGTTATTGATACGTGGATTAATTACAAAAGAGATAAAGAAGTCGGCGAGATTAGACTCAGGCCCCATCCTTATGAGTTTGCACTGTATTTTGATATTTAAATAATATTGGGAAGTTTGGCAAAAATCAAGTAGTTGAATCATTAAAAGAAATTCTTAATGTCAAAACCCAAATGCTAAGAAATATGTGATTATACAAGCTTTGTAATTTAGTAATCTTGATTTTATTTGACATTTATCTCGAGTTCTCAATTAAATTGAAGAAAAATGTTTTTCTTGATTTAATGATTTTTTATGCTTATAATATTTTTAATTTTTTAAATGAATCACAATTATAAAAGAATCTGCTGAAAAAGGCATTAATAGTGATTATTCCTTGATAATATTGGTATAGGGGAATGTTCCGTTCCTACAATTTAAAATACACTTTTTTAAACTCGATTATACATTCGGCTTTTCTGAGAAATTTTTACAAAATTATTATATAAGGTATTTAAAAAATAAAATAACAGGAGAATAATTATGTCACTCAAAACCACACATTCAAGACGTATTTTCTTGAAAAATACTGCAAAAGGAACTGCCGGACTGGTATTGGGCAGCAGTATTTCCACCTTTGCTGCAAGAAAAAAGTTTTCACGGAAAAACAGTCCTAATGATACTATAGGCATAGGAATAATTGGACCTGGTGGAAGAGGAAGAGGATTATTAGCTTCGATAGGATTCGTTCATCCTGATGCAAAGAAGAGAAGGTCAAGAAGTGTAGAGACTCGCTCTGGTGTTTCTGAAGAGTTTGAACTTCCAAATTTGGAATTGAGGGGGGCTTGTGACGTTTACGAGGGTAATTTAAATAAGACAATGGAGATTGCGAAAGCAAGCGGTTCACGGGCAACTGCTTATAAAGATTACCGGAAATTGCTTGAGAATAAGGATATTGACGTTGTGATTATTGCTACACCTGACCACTGGCATGCGCCTGTTACGATAGATGCTGCAAACGCAGGAAAAGATATTTATGTAGAAAAATGTATGACTCATAATATTCCGGAGACAAAAAACCTTGTGAAGGCAGTCAAAGTCAATAAGAGAATACTCCAGCTCGGTCATCAGGGAAGACAAAGCGAGATATATAAAAGAGCAAAGGAACTTGTGGAGCAGGGAACGCTTGGTAATATAACACTTGTTCAGACCTTTACAAACAGAAACACACCAAATGGTGCATGGGTATATAATATACCGGATGATGCATCCACTAAAACGGTTGATTGGGGGAGGTATCTCGGAAATGCTCCCTGGCGTGAGTTTGACCCGAGACGTGTTTTTCGCTGGAGACTATTCTGGGATTACGGAACTGGACTCGCAGGCGACCTTATGACACATGAATGGGACGGTGTTGACCACATTTTAAACGTGGGAATTCCGCACAGCGTAGTATCTTCCGGAGGCATTTACTATTACAAAGACGGAAGAGATGTACCGGATGTATGGCAGGTTACAATGGAATATCCTGAACGTGACCTTACCGTAACATATAATGCAACTCTGGCTAACAGCCACCGTCGAGGGCAATTATATATGGGTTCTGATGCGACTATGAATATGACCGGAGGTCTCAATGTTTATGTTGATAAAAATTCCAAAAGGTATGCCGATAAAATCAGGAATGGTGAGTTAAAACTTCTGAACCCGATGCTTGCCTTTCAGGCAGAAAGCGGTCGTAAAATTGAGGAGATTACATCTGCTACGGAAAAATGGACTATTGACAAAGGACTGCTTTATACATTTACATCGGAAGGGAGAATGGTTAATACTACTATGCTCCACTTAAAGGAGTTTTTGGATTGCGTCAGGTCGCGCGCTAAAACTTCGTGCAATGAGGACGTCGGTTTTAATGAAGCTATAACAGCGCATATGGCAACCCAATCGTACCTGCAGGGAAGAAAAATCACCTGGAACCCGAAAAGAAAAGATATTGTGTGAGATATTTTATTTAATTAATCTGAATTATTTATAAATATAGTAATCATCTCTCGGCTATTAGCTTTTAGCTATTAGCTTAATTTGGGAGTGAATTCTCATCCGTACTTCCAAGCTTTTATAAGTTTTTGAGATGTCGCAGAATAAATCAATATAGATTCTGAGATTCATTTATTTGATTGCTAACAGCTGTTAGCTAAAAGCTGTAAAATAAATTACCAGAAGCCGCATAATTTCCAATATGGAAAACCGATCCCAATCCAGATAATGATATTCATTACCGAAACAATAAATCCGATTTTCCACCATTTAATCTGGTCAACATATCCCGCATTAAAATAAATGGGGGCGGGACCTGTGGCGTAGTGTGTTATGGATGCATTTAGATTCGAGAAGTATGCTAATGCAAGAGCGGCTAAGAGAGGGGGGACGCCGACGCTTACTGCAACTCCGAGGAATGCGGGGAACATTGCAGTAATATGTGCAGTCATACTTGCGAATCCGTAGTGGGAATAAAAATAGATTAACAGGATTAAAATCAGAGCCGGAGTAAGGGGAAAATTAATCAGATAACTTGAAACGGTATTGCTGAACCATCCAATAACTCCGAGCTTTGAAAGACTTCCTGCCATCATCACAAGTCCCCCAAACCAAAGCATTGCGTCCCATGCATCTTTTTCTGCAATAATGTCAGACCAATCCAAAACTCTAAGAACAATCATCAGTCCAACACCAAATATGGCTGTTGTAGTTACGTGAATATTATGAAAGTTTGAAGTAATCCATATAAAAAGAACAAGAAAAAATATTCCCAGGAGTACTTTCTCTTCTTTTTTCATTTTTCCCATTTTTTTAAGCTCTTCTTCGGCGACTGTTTTTGATTTTGATGATACTTTTATTTCCGGCGGTACTAACTTATAAATGAGAAGTGGGATAAGAATCAATGATATAATACCCGGCAGAATTGCACCCAGAGCCCATGTCGTCCACATTATTTCGATACCGGTAATATTTTTGGTAATCTCTGCGGCAAGAGGATTTGCAGCCATTGAAGTAAGAAATAGAGCAGATATCACAATATCAGCGTGAAATTGTGTTAAAATAAGGAAAGAACCGATTTTCTGTGGAGAATCATCGGGCTCAGAACCATAAGCCGAACAAAGACTTCTTACGATTGGATAAAATATTCCGCCATTTCGGGCAGTATTTGAGGGCATAGCCGGAGATAGAATGAATTCGCTTATCACAAGAGAATAACTCAATCCAAGAGAACTTCGCCCAAATAGTTTTATAAAAATAAACGCGATTCTTCTGCCCAGACCTGTTTTTATGAAGCCCCTTGCAATTAAAAAAGCAGTAACAATCAGCCAGACTGTGGTATTTGCAAAACCGCTTAATGTCTCTTTTATCGGTAGTGTATTTGTCAGTGCCGTCATCACAATACCGATAAATACAATCCCTCCCATACCGATAGGTTTTAGAATCAAGCCAACGATAGTGGCGCTGAAAATTGCTAAAAGATGAATACCGTTTGCCTCAACGCCAGAAGGTACCGGCAGAAACCACACAGATAAAAACACTGCAAATATTATTAATATTTTATATTTCCTATTCAATTTGATTGTTCCGGAATAAAGCGGCTTTTAGCTATTCGTTCTTAGCTTTTAAGTAAATATGAGTGAATTTTAAAATCGGTTTACTTTTTCTTTTTTAAAAAAATATATACCATATGATTATTTTTACTCAGACCATAAGATTAAGCCTGTTTCGAAGAAATTATTAAGATGTTCATGTTTTGGGAGGATTCTTAAAGAGTAACCGTGCCTTCCGCTTTTTTTACATGTAATCTTACCTTCGAATGTATGATTACCGCTGTCATCTGAAGTTTTGCATTCTGTCGGTATTGTAACCGCATCTACTATTTCCATCTGGAAATTAACAGAACCGAAGTATAACTCAACTTGAACGTCATCCGGTTTTAATGAATCCAGGAAAATATTTGCTTTAACTTTAAATTCGGTGCCGACTGATATTTGTTTTGGAGCTTTTGTTTTAATACTTTTTATTCTTATTTTATCCCAGTTACTCTTAATATGTGATTTCCATTCGGCGAGTTCGTTTGCCTTCTCTGCTTTATTTTCACTCATTTTGGTGAATCTATTAAATGCGGGCAGATAAAAATTTTCAAAATATTCCCGTACCATTCTATTGGTATTAAAAATAGAGCATAAAGACATCATAGAAGATTTCATTTTTTTAATCCACCCTCTCGGCAGCCCATCCCTGCCTCTTTCATAAAAGAGGGGTATGATTTCTTTCTCCAAAAGGTCATAAATTGCATTTGACTCGACTTCATTCTGCAGATTTATGTCATCATATATCTCCCCCCTCCCAATTGCCCATCCTGTCTCAACAGAATATGCCTCATCCCACCATCCATCAAGTATGCTCATATTAATTACTCCATTGGCAACAGCTTTCATACCGCTTGTTCCGCTTGCTTCCTCGAGTCTTAACGGAGTGCTTAACCAGACATCAACACCTTGAACCAAATATCTTGAAACACATCTATCATAATCTTCAATAAAAATGATACTTCTCCTCAACTGTTCTTGATGGGCAATCTGAACTATTTCTTGTATAAGTTCTTTGCCGGGACTATCCTTTGGATGTGCCTTACCGGCAAATATAATCTGTACGGGTCTATTTTTATTATTAAGGATTTTAGCTAATCGCTCTAAATCATGGAATATTAAAGTTGACCTTTTATATGTTGCAAACCTTCGTGCAAATCCAATTGTCAGTGCTTCTGGATTTAAAACCTCATCGGCGAAAACAATCTCAGAAGACATAGCACCCCGTTTCTTCAGTTGCTCCGACAGTCTTCTTCTTGCAAAAGCCACCATTCTTTCTCTTCTTCGTTCGTGTGTTCTCCATAGTTCTTCCGGAGGAATTTGTTCAACTCTTTTCCATATAGTTTGGTCTCCGGGATTTGTTAATAATCTTGGTCCGAGATATCTGATATAAAGGTCTGCCATATCATGTGAAATCCATGACCTGCAGTGAATTCCGTTTGTTATATGAGATATTGGTATTTCATCTTCCGGAACCCTGCGCCAAATACTTTTCCACATTTTTCTCGAAACTTTTCCGTGCAGTTTACTCACTCCATTTACAAAATCTGATAACCGTAATGCAAGTATTGCCATTGAAAAAGATTCTTTTGGATTCTTCGGATTTTCTCTTCCCAATGAGAGAAACTCATCGCGTGAAATTTTCAATAAATCATAATAATGTCCGAAATATTTATCAATCAGGTCCGGATTAAAGATATCAATACCTGCTGGTACTGGTGTATGTGTTGTAAAAACATTGTTTGATTTAGTGAGTTCAATTGCTTCCCAGAAATTAATGTTGTATTCTTTCATAGCTAATCGAATTCTTTCAATTGCGAGAAATGCCGAATGCCCTTCATTCATATGAAATACGGTTGGTCGATACCCTAATTTTTCTAAAGCTCTTAAACCTCCTATTCCCAGTAGAATCTCCTGTTGTATCCTCGTTTCTCTATCTCCTCCGTAAAGTTCATCGGTTAAATCTCTATCTTCCGTTGTGTTTTTGGAAATATTAGTATCAAGGGCATATAACGAGATTCTTCCAATTTTTATCTGCCATATTTGTGCATAAA
>JAUVVT010000118.1 GCA_030604505.1 bacterium
ACAAAGTTAGGAAACTTAATTGAAAGCATAGATAATAATTTCAACAAAAATAGTGAACATTTTATAAGTGCAGCAAAAAATTTGAATGATGTTCTTGATAAATCACTGGATTTAGTAGATAATATGACTAAAACATTGAATACACTTGACAGAACTATGCTTATGAGTGGGAAGAATGTGGACGAAACGATGAACAATCTTAATGATGTCTCAAGAAATTTAAAAGAATTTAGTAACAGGATAAGTGAGAGACCATGGACTATTTTTAGGAAATCTTATGAAGAAGAGAGGAAGAAATAAAAGAGCGATTGGTGATTTGATTAAGAGGAATATATTATTATTATCATTTTTTATTTTGGGCTGCTCGAGTGTGCCTGTGGTGCGGTATTATTTTTTAAGTTATGATATCCCTCATAATTCTAATCCTAAATATCCTTATGTCTTGGGAATAGAAAAATTTGATTCAGAAGAGGTTTATAACAACGATAATATAATTTTCAGAGACACACCGTACGAAGTTAAGTTCTATGTATATAAAAAATGGGCAAGTTATCCAAAAACCTTGGTATCTGAAAGAGCTGTGGAACATATAAAAGCATCGGGTCTTTTTAAGTCAGTGCGTTTTTACCCGGATTATTATAATATTGATAATTTACTGCGCGGACGTATAAAAAATTTTGAAGAGTGGAATAAAGAAGACGGATGGTATGCTAAATTTGCCATTGAAACTGAATTTATGAATGTTCATGATGATTCAACACTATTTGTTTTAAGAACTGATAAGATGATTAAAGCAAATGGAAATAATGTTTTAGAAGTAGCAATAGCTATGAGTAAATGTGTTCAGGAAACTTTTGATGAAATCACAAAAAAGATTAATGAAACGTTAAGTAAATCAATGCTCGAATAGTATTATTCATTAAAAGTATTTAGTGAAAAATTCTTATAATACAATTAAGACTTGACAAAAAAATATTCATATATTATATTAATAATGTAGATAAAAATGCTTTTTAGGAATTAAGGATATAAAATCAGCTTTTATAAGGAAATATTATGGCTGACCTGTTAAGTCAAAATGAGATTGATAATCTTCTGAATTCTTCTTTAGAAGAAGAATCTTCCAGTGAATCCGATGTCGGCAGTGATATAGTCGGACAGGGGAAAACTACAGGTAAATTAAAAACATTTTCTTTTAAAAAAGAAAAAAATATTCGTTATACTTTTCCTTATAATTCTCCTGTACTAAAGAAAGAAAACGTTATTTTTAACCCGGGTCCCGATGCTGAAATCGATGAAAGTAAACCTGTTGTCAGAAGCTTAAAAAATTATGTAGAATATATAAATTTTAAAAGAAATAGTTAGAAGTTTTATAATATAGAAGATTTTAAAAAGGCATATACTATTGAGATATGCCTTTTTTTATATATATTGGGAAAATAGAACTTTTTAAGCAAAAATGTGGAAGAGTTTCAATAAAAGTATTCTAAAATCTCTTGTATTAAAACATTTTTCTGAAAAAGGAGATAACATTACATTTACTCCTATTACAACAGGAAGATTTAATATTAGTTATGTAGTCAAATGCAAGAAAGATGACCTGATTTTAAGGATTGCACCGACTCAGGATATCGGATTGATTTTTTATGAAAAAAATATGATGGCGCAGGAACCGGGAATACATAGAATTATAAAAGAAAGGACAAGTATTCCTGTTCCCGAGATTTATATTTATGATAATTCTCATTCAATAATTGATACAGATTATCTTATTATGGAGAAAATAGATGGAATTACCGCAACAGACGCAAATTTCCTCACAAAAAAACAATGGGATTATATTTTATACCAGATAGGCAAACATTTAAATGAGCTCCATTGTTTAAAAGCAGAAGAATATGGATATCTCGGAGAACATCACCCGATGACACCTCAAAAAAACTGGGCTGCAGCATTTAGCGTAATGTGGAATAAAATGATAAATCAGATTGTTGAGGTGGGTGGTTATTCGAAAGAAGAAGGAGATTCCTTTGTTAAGCTGTTGGATGCCTATTATAATGTTTTTCAACATAATCCAGTTTCTTCCCTTCTTCATATGGATATATGGCACCAGAATATAATATTAGATAAAAATGGAAAAATTATTGGAATAGTTGACTGGGATAGAGCTCTCTATGGAGATGTTGAGATTGAATTTGCCGTGTTGGATTATTGTGGAATTTCAGAACCTTCATTCTGGAAAGGATATGGAATGCAGAGAGACTTTTCAAAAAATGATCTAATAAGGAATATTTTTTATCTTTTATATGAGATTCAAAAATATATTATTATATATTCTACGAGAAGGTATAATCCAGCCTCCGTTGAACAATATAAAAAATATGTATTTAACTTAGCTGAACAAATTAAATTGCTCGAATGAATAATTTATTAAGCTGAAAAACAGAAACACAGTACGTTAATTTTAAGCATTACTTTTTTTAACTTTATGCCTATCTGAACTGATTTTCCTTCCTTTTAAAATATTACAGTCTTTATCCTATTTTTAAAGGTATTAAAATCTATAGAGTTTCTCACATAATTATCTATACTGCTCTTATCTATTGTAAATTGAATGTTCTTTGCCTTCCTTTCTTTTACAGCGAAATCCCTTGATTTTACTAATATTTCAATCCTCTCATTATTCTTAATTCCTTTCAACGTGGAACCGAAGTCTGCAAATATTTCTGCGATTACGTCAGTCAATTCAGCGATTTTTTCTTCCGTAATTTTCTCAGCCTTTTTACTCGTCACTATCGTTATCTTTTTTTTGTCTGGAGCAGGTACAACAGAAACATCAGGCGGTGGAGCAGGTATATCAGGAACATCAGGTATTTGTATGTTGTCAAAATCATCAAAATTAAGTTGATTATAATATCCTGAAAAAACCCCCGACCTTTCAAGATTAATCGTAAAAATTGTCCCCAGCCCATTAATATAGATTCCGTCAATTTGGTTTTTTGAAATGTTTTTATTGAGCTTATCTTCAAGTTCCGATTCTAAGATAGATTTAAAAATATCTATTCTCGAATCTGTCTTTTTGTCCGGGTATTGACTTTCTGAAGCGCTCTTGATTCTATTTTTCAACTCATCAATATTCAATAATCCGCTTCTATGGTCGTCCAACCATCTCTTTTCAGTAACAATGAAGATTCTTGAATCTTTGATGCCAAAATCTTCTTTAAGTACATTCTCATATCTGCTTGGGATTTTACATATAACAGAAATCTTATCAGCAGATTTGAGCTCTTTAATAGAAACGGCATAATCTGTCAAAAATTCTATTATAGAATCGTAAAGTTCCGCTATATCTAACTTTTTTTTCTCTATTTTTATTTTACTCTCTATTTCTTTTCTGCTATTCGAAAATGCTATAAAAGGTTTAAAATCTATCATACCTATATCAAAAGAAGGTGAAGTAATAAAGATAACTCCATAATCGTGAATATATATACTTGAGGTATTTGTGCTTCGTATAGGTAAAATATCTCTATCAATTTCGGTCAGCATCGTATTTAATATATTCTCCATAATTCTTATGCTTTTTTGTACTTTTTCATAATCAACATTGCTTTCAGGTTGTCTGGCATAAAGGAAAGTATTTGTCAGTATAAGAAATGAAAGTAAAATTCCTATAAAAAGCTTGTTTTTAATAATTTTAATGATCTTCATTTTTTCCTCCAGTTTTTTTATATTTTTAGACATTAAAAAACTATCTACTGATGTTTTCCTCTGTGAGATAAATTAATCTTCCGAGAAGTTCGTCATTTTGTTTAAATTTTTCAGCGGTTATATCGCTGAAATAAGAAATATTTTGCCCGATTAACCGCATATCTGTTTTTCTTTGGCTTTGAATTTCTTCGAACAACTGCGTAACAATAATATCTCTTTCCTGTTTCAAGTTTTCTTCGCTTTTTGCAATTATTTGCATAATGAGATTAAATGTCTCCTGTTGGTTCTTCAGTAAGTTTTGAAGATATTCCCTCTCAATCTCTTTTTCTTTTCCGAAAATGCCCATACTTAATGATATTCCGGATTTGTCATAATTAAATTCAAAATTTATTAAAGATAAAACTAATAGAATTAACACCAATGCTCCTGCAAAGGAATATCCTATTCGAATTGGTTTAATTGACTGTGGTTTTAGGAATTCTTTTATCTTTGTAATCAATGATTGCTTCTCTTTTACAAATTCTAAATCCATTTTTGGAACATCAACCTTCCATTTACTTAAAATATTTCTCTCTGCAGTTAAGGAAGCAATTTCCTCTTTACATTCCGGACATATTTCAATATGTTGTTTTAGCTGTTTGCTTTTTTGCCGGTCAAGTTCACCATAAATGAAAGCAATTAAATCTTCTTTTTTTATAGAACAGTTCATCTTTTATAAACCTCCTTATCTAATTGGAGTTTTTTAAGTATATTTTTAATATTTTTTAATGCATAATACATCCTTGATTTCGCAGTATTTATGGGTATATTCAAAGTTTCTGCTATTTCGGTAAATTTGAATCCCTGATATTCTTTTAAAATCAATACTATCCTTTGTTCTTCAGGCAAACTTCCAACTGCCTTCTTTATAATATTGCATAAATCATTTTTCATAATTTCTTCTTCAAATTCTACTTTGATGTTGTTAGGACTATTTGATTCATTTTCTCTGTTCGTTTTACTAAAATAGTATAATCTTTTTTTCTTCCTTTTTGAAAGCTCATCTTTGCAGAGATTAACAGCAATTCTGTGTATCCAGATTGGGAAGCTGTCCATATTTTTTATTCTTGCGATATTCTTATATACCCTGATAAATGTATTTTGACAGATATCTTTTGCATCCTGTTCATTCCTGAAATACCTGTATGCCAGATGATATATCGGAGTTTGCCATTTTTTCACAAGTATATTAAAAGCTTCAGAATCTCCATTAACAAAACGGACAATCAATTCTTTATCCAAAAAATTTTCCAAACTATTCTCCGGAGAATTTAATTAATGTTGCTTTACTCTATAAGACTAAAGAATCATCAAAAAAGTTTTGTTAAGATATAAAATTTTTTATAATTATCGAAAATCTAACAAAAATCAAACATTACAACCAGAAAAGAATAAATTCTTAAAAAAATAAAAAATAATTGACTTTATTTTAAATGTTTTTAAATTAACAAATAAAGAGGTTAAAAAATATCTCGGTTTTAATGTAGATAAGATAAAAATTTCAGTATAATTCAGGAATAATAAATGTTAATAAACATCTGGGGAGCAAGGGGTTCGATCCCGGTTTCCGGTAAAGAATATCTAAAATATGGTGGTGATACAACATGTATTGAATTGAGAACAAAAAATGATGAAATAATTATAATAGATGCCGGATCGGGGATAAGAAAATTGGGCAATAAATTAATTGGGGAAGGTAGAAAAAGATACCATTTAATCTTTACACACGCCCACTGGGACCATACAATTGGCTTTCCTGTCTTTAAACCAATATATTATAAAAGCACCACAATTGATATTTACGGCTGTGGATTTGAATATAAATCAATAAAAAATATATTATCAAAGATAATGAAACCGCCGCATTTCCCGGTTAATTATAATAATATAAGTGCTAAAATTTCTTATAATGATATCTATCCTACTAAAGAATTCCAGATCGATTCAGTATCAATTACTCCGATAAATTTAAGTCACCCGAATCAAGGTCTCGGTTTTAAATTTATAGAAGACAATAAAAGTTTTGTTTTCATCACAGATAATGAATTAACCTTAGTTCATACCGGTGGATTAGGATATAGAGATTATCTTGAGTTTTGCAGGAGGGCTAATATATTGATTCATGATGCTGAATTTACCGAAAATGAGTATGTTAAAACAAGGAGCTGGGGACATTCTGTTTATACCGATGCACTCAATTTAGCAATAGAAGCTGAAGTGGAAGAATTCGGATTATTCCATCATAATCAGGAAAGGTCTGATAGGGAAATCGATGATCTGGTAAAACGTTGCAACGAGATTATTGCAGAAAAAAAAGCCTCTTTGAAGTGTTTTGCTGTAAAATCGGGAATGAAAATAAAACTATAAAAATTATATTGTATTAATCATCATATTTAAATATTTAACCAGACAATTATATTGCTCACCTAAAAGCTTATCATCTTCCTTTTTTATCTGAAAATTTAAATAATCATCCATTTTTTCATTATAAAGTCCAATCCTTAATTTTGCATCGGTTTTAATACAAGTATAAGCACAAAAAAGATCAAAATCAGGATTTAAG
>JAUVVT010000080.1 GCA_030604505.1 bacterium
GTGGTGCAGGTTTGATTCTGGTGCAAAAAGAACCAGTACATTTGAAAAAAAATATGCTGAAATGATGGGTACCAAAAGATGTATTGCAACTGGTTCAGGTACGCAGGCGTTACACAGTTCTTTGTATGGAGTCGGAGTTGGTGCTGGAGATGAGGTTCTTGTTACTCCATACACGTTTATTGCGTCTGTGGTAGCCATTACTCTTCTGAATGCTCTACCGGTATTCGTGGATGTTGATCCTGAGACGTTTCAGATGGATCCTGCTAAGATGGAAGAAAAGATTAATGGAAATACAAAAGCAATTGAACCGGTCCATATATGCGGTTTATCAGCAGACATGAACAGAATTATGGCTATTGCAAAGAAACATAATCTAAAAGTTGTTGAGGATGCATGCCAGGCACATATGGGATTATATGATGGTAAATTATTGGGGTCAATTGGTGATGTCGGATGTTTCAGCTTTCAGTCAAGCAAGGTTATTCCATGCGGAGAGGGAGGAGCTGCTATTGGTAACGATGCTGAAATTATGGATAGAACTTATTCCTTTCATACTCTTGGAGTGGAGCCGAGTTCAAGAGATTTAAGCGGCAGGAGAAGGTGGTTGATAAGTGCTCCAAAGTACAGGATGAATGAGTTTGAGGCATCTATCTTGCTTCCTCAGCTTGATGAGGTTGAAGAGCGGGTTAATACAAGAACAGAGAATGCGAAGTACCTGACAGAAAAGCTAAAAGATCTGCCGGGAATAGTTCCGCAAAAAATGTATAAGGAACAGACAAGGGCTACATTCTATAATTATGATTTTCTGTATAAAAAAGAATATTTTAATGATATACCGAGAGATAAATTTAGAAGTGCCTTTTCTGCTGAAGGAGTTCCATGTTGGATACAAAGTCCGTTTGAATTGAACAAGGAACCAGTAATTGAGGATACATTAAATTCCCGGGCATTCAAAAAAATCTATTCAAAAGAGAAACTGAAAAGATACCGCGAGGAAAATGATTGTCCGGTAAATAGACAGCGCACTAAAGAATCTATAGGTATCTGGCACTGGGTGCTTGCAGGTTCAAAGAGGGATATGGATGCCGTTGCGGACGTATTTTATAAAATATATGAAAATCGGGATAGATTGACGAAATCCTAATTCATTATGCATAAGAGGAAAATAATTATTTCCTTTCCGGTTATTGGAAGAGCCGGACAGGTCTTAATTATTTGCTGATTGATAAAGAAATTTGTACGGTTTTGCAATTTTAATCACCGTGCCAAAGTTGGGGTATATTCATGTCATCTGTGTCGATGGCAACATATTTAAAAATGCTATTAAATACAACAGCCATACGCAGTTAGGTTGATTATTATAGTATGGCAAAATCGTTTAAAATGACAGAGTATCTGACTTATAAGCAGGGGATTAGAGGTTTACTATTTAATTGTAAATATCCATTTGTTTTCTTCATTTTTATTTAGATGTATATCAAAGGAGTGGATTCCCCCATCATCAGTTATAAGTATAATGTTATATTTTCCATAGAAGCCTCGGAATTTTATTTCTCCGTTTTTGTCTGTATTAATTGACAGGTTTGTTTTCCATTCTTCGTGGATTAATTTTTTAAGGCGGTTGTATACAGGTTTTGGTTCATATTTTTCTGTTATTAAGCCGCCACCGGACTGCCAGATTCTTCTGTCTGAAAGACCCCACCAGTTTATGGAGACTACTGCAGGATGTCCAAAGGACAGTCGATAAAACTGCTCAGCAAATTCTGCTTGTGCTTTTAGAGTCCATTTTCCTTTACGCCAGTTACCGGTTATTTCCTTACCTGATGACTGTGGTATAAATTCGGTTATGTGGAGGGGATATCCCAGTTCAGAAAGAACATCATATGTTTCCCATAAATCTTTGGGATTATACCAATCTGTCATCCAATAGTGTGCCTGTATACCCAGCCCAGAAATAGGTGTATTTCTTGATTGCAGTTCTTTTATCAGTTTAATAAAACGTTCTCTTATGGTTTTGTCAGTAATTTGACCAAACTCATTAACTATTAGTTGAGCTTTGGGATTGCCGGCATAAGCCCATCTAAGTGTCATTTCTGTATAGTCAGCAGCATCTTTAATCGGTTCCCTAAAATGTCCCATTTCATTGATTTCAGCATCAGTATGTCTCCAGGTTCTGGTGTTGATAGGCTCATTTACGACGTCCCAGATATCAATCTTCCCTTCAAATCCATTGACTATGTTTATTACGCGTGCTTTTAGTAATTCTTCTGTTAAAGTCACGGGGAACTTGGATAACCATTTCGGTACACCTGCGGAATGAGTCCAAACAAGCGGATGGCCTTTTGTTGTAATTCCATTTACTTTGCACCATTCAATTACGGGGATTATATTTTGCCACTGAGTCATTCCGGGTGTTGGCTCGTAGCCAGCCCAATAGAATGGAAACACTGCTAAGTTGAACAATTCTCTAAAGCGCTGTTTATAGATTTCAGGTTTGTATGTATCTCTATTTCTATTATTAATGAGGTCGAAAATTATTACACCAAAAAGAAAATCGTGTGTTTTTTGTTTTATTTCAATTTTTACATTTTGTAAGGGATTTCCTGAAGATGTTTTGAAAATAATTGCTGCATTGCCTTTTCGATAATTTTCAATGTTTTGAGGTATTTCTTTAAGTGGTTCAGATTCGACTTCCAGAACGTCCTGAAGCTGGCATTTTGAAATTGAGGGATACAGTAGTATAATAAAAATGATTGCAAAAGGTAAAATGCTTATTTTTTTCATGGTGGTACTCCAAAATTGGTTTTTAAATAGGTGGGTTTAATAAAAAGTTATTGCTTAATATTTATAAATCAAGAAAAATATTTGTTTTAAGTAAAATTTCTTGACATAAAGAAAATTATTTAATAAAATAATTTTTATTAATTATAAAATATTTTAGACGATTTGCAATAAATATTAAATTATAAATTTTACTTTTTCGAGTGCTTTTTTCACCATAGCGATTCTTGGCAGTTTTGGCATATCCATCTGTGTTAAAACTATTAGATTACTTACTTTATTTCTGCAAGGTCAGGATTTTTTTGTTCAAGTTTTTGAAAATGAGTATAAAAACACTTGAAAATATCATAAATTAAAAAAATATGTAGCAAAAATAATTAAAATACGATATATTAACCGATGCAAATCCTCAAACAAAAGATAATTCAAATTAGTTAGTAAAAGTGTATATGATAATAAAGAGAGGAATAACTACAGCGGTTATATTTTTTACGATTCTTTTTATTTTTTATTCAGGTTGTTCTAATAAAAAATCACGAAAGCTCAGTATATTGGTTACTCCGCAGTCTGTTGTTGCATCTTTCTGGATTACAGTTAAGGCAGGTGCGGATTCTGCCGGAAAGGAATTGGGTGTTGATATTCTCTGGAAAGGACCACCTACTGAAGCAGATATCAATAATCAAATATCAATACTTGAAGATTATATAAATCAACGGGTAGATGCTATAGTTCTTGCTGCTCTTGATAGTAAGGCATTAATACCAGTGGTAAAACGAGCTGTTTCTAAAAATATTCCCGTGATATTAATAGACTCTGGAATTGATTCTGATGATGCTTTGAGTTTTATTGCAACAGATAATATACTCGGAGCAAATATGGCAGCACGCACACTTGTAAAACTTATTGGAGGTAAAGGTAAAGTAGCATTAATTCCGTTTTTCCCGGGAACATCTACTTCTATCCAGAGAGAGAAGGGTTTTAAAGAAGAGATTGAAAAATATACGGATATAGAACTCGTAACGATTCAATATTCACAAAACGATATTGCGATAGCAATGTCTGTTACAGAGAATATTCTTACTACATTTCCCGACCTTGACGGAATTTTCGCGGCAAATGAGCCCGGCGCAATTGGTGCATCCCAGGCAGTTTTGGCAAGAGGGCTTGCGGGAAAAGTAAAAATTGTTGGATTTGATTCTGCGCCAAATGAAATAGATGCTTTAAAAAAGAACATAATTCAAGCCTTAGTTGTTCAAAATCCTTTTAAAATGGGATATCTTGGTGTGAAGAGTGCTGTTGATGTTATTCGAGGAAAAAAAATTCCAAAAAGGATTGATACAGGAGTAACTGTTGTAACTAAAGAGAATCTATATGATGAAAAAACACAAAAACTTCTCTATCCAACCGGTGAGTTAGAATAGATTAAAATTACTATAATTTTTAAAGAGATAATCTGTAAATTTAAATTTGATTAAAAAAGGAGTGTGAAATATGAGGTATTTAAATTTATTTTCGGTTGTTTTTGGTACTGTGTTTTTGTTAAGTTTTTGCTGCTCGAAAAAAGAGTCATTGAAAGATATCCGCTTGCTTGATTTTCAACCAAAATCAATGCTTGTTGTGAAAGAGACGAAAGTTGAAAAGGCGAAATTTCCGGCAATAGATGCTCATAATCATCTGAGAGGAATAGTTAATTCCGATGAAGATGTTGCCAATTATGTCAGGATCATGGATGAGTGCAATGTTCAGATGGTTGTCAATCTTGATGGGGGTTGGGGAGAAAGCCTCGATAAGCATCTAAAAAGGTTGAAAGAACCTTATCCTGACAGATTTATCGTATATGCACGGATTGATTTTAGTAAGATTGATGCTCCTGACTTCCCGCAATATGCTGCAAATCAACTTGAGGAGTCTATAAAGAAAGGGGTGCAAGGATTAAAGATATCCAAGAGCTTAGGTCTTCGTGTAAAAGAAGCAGATGGGAAATATCTTCGAGTCGACACTCCTAAACTGGATCCGGTTTGGGAAGTCTGCGGGAAATCCGGCATTCCCGTTACAATACATGTAGCAGACCCACTGGCATTTTTTACACCGCTTGACGGATTTAATGAGCGATTAGAAGAAGTTCTGGATCATCCAGACTGGATGTTTAACAAACCTGAATATTATTCTGTTGATGAATTGATGGAGCAAAGAAATCGCATAATAGAAAGACATCCAAATACAAATTTTATAGGTGCCCATGTCGGCGGGATGGTAGAAAATCTTGAGTTAGCTGCTGAGTGGTTAGACAAATATCCTAATCTTTATTATGATACTTGTGCAAGGATTCATGAACTTGGAAGACAGCCATATTCTACCCGAAAATTTTTAATTAAATATGCAGATAGAATCTTGTTTGGAACCGACGGATGCAGCGATGGTGCTATAAATGCAAATATGTTTCACCTTAACTGGCGCTTTTACGAGACCGATGATGAGTACTTCGACGTGTCAAAAGCCCATCACTATCAGGGAAGATGGATGGTTTACGGTGTTTTTCTACCGGATGATGTACTTGAGAAAATATATAATCTTAATGCAAAGAAATTATATCCGGGATTATAAAAGATATTATAAAGAAAAATATTTATCTTACAGAAATTATTTTTTTGCGTTTACTATAATTTTGCAGAAATATAAAAGCAAATTGAAAAAATTTAGATAAACTATCAGATATTTAAATATAATTAAGGAGAAACACTATGAATAGAAATTTGGGGCGCAGAGATTTTTTAAAAATTGGGGCATCAGCCGGAGCTGGTATGGCTGCGGGCGGATTAGTATTGCCAGGCAAAGTCAATGCTCAAATCAGCAGACCAATCAAGATAGGATTTGTAGGAGTTGGCGACCAGGGTTCTTCACATCTTGATATGGCATTGGGTATGGAGGAAGTGGAAGTTCCAGCCCTCTGCGATATAAAAGATTCATATCTATATCGTGCAAAACGCTGGGTTGAAGACTCAGGCAGGCCTACTCCCAGACTTTACGGCAAAACAAGAACCGATTTTGAAAGAATGATGGAGAACGAAGACATGGATTTAGTCGTTTGTTGTACCTCGTGGGAATGGCATGCTCCGGTGCTTTTATCTGCAATGAGGAATGGCAAGAATGCAGTGAGTGAAGTTCCACTTGTAATAAAGCTTGACGAAGCTTGGGAAATAGTAGAGACGTATGAAAAAACCGGTAAATGGGGAACTCTGATCAGTAAAGGAGGTCCTTCTTCACTTTTGAATTTGGTGCATCAAGGTGTTTTGGGCGATATTGTCTTCAGCCGCAGTGGATATATTCACGATTTAAGACTGGTTAAGAATGACCCTGAGAGAGAACCATGGAGACTGGTACATTCAAGAGACCGTAACGGTAATCTATACCCGGACCACCCGGCTGCGCGGACTATACCGATTATGGACATCAACCACGGAGACAGATTTGACTTTATCGTGTCTGTCAGCTCCGGTGCCAAAATGCTCAATGAATACGCCGACTTAAACTATGGCCCAGACCATCCGTATGCAAAACAAAAAATGGCACAGGGTGATTACAATGCTTCAATACTGAGAACAGTAAATGGTAAAGTATTTAATATAAACTTTGATACAAACACACCACATCCGAGGGGAATTACTAAAATACAGGGTACAAAAGGTGCATTTATATCAGGTCCGGGTATAACCGGCAGTGGTGGAAGGAGAGGTCGAGGTTCATTGATATATCTCGACGGTATCAGTCCTGAAGAACATCAGTGGGAAGATGCGGGTCCATACCTTAAGGAGTATGAACATCCGATTGTCAAGAATTACGTACCCAAGAAGAGGAAAGAAGCAACGCGCGGGCATTCAGGTGGAAGAACTACTATTTCACTGACATGGTACAGACTGGTTCAAGCTGTTCTTAAAAACGATATAACCGATTTTGACGTTTATGACTCTGTTACGTCGAGTTCGATTGGACCACTTTCTGAAATGTCTGTCGCAAACGGGAGCAAACCGGTTGAATTTCCCGATTTTACACGCGGTAAATGGGAAACAAGACCTCGTATAGACCATTACAGATTATAGAAGGGAAAGTCCCGGCTCTATCATATTAATATTTATTGAAGATGCATTTAGTCATAATTATATCATTATAGTTCCGTGAGATGAAGTAAGAAACAGATAAAAAATAGTGTATGTCTTCAAAACATTCCGGAAACTTTGTACTAAAAGTTAAGATGTGTATTTTAATTTAGCATGTGCTTTTTTAAACCTGCCAATTCTTGCCGGTTTTTGTGTAAAATTAATTTTTGGAAATTCGGGGACATAATATTTATTTCTTGAAAATACCCGCTCCCTGTTGGTGTTGTAACCAACAGGGCAAACGATAAAGAAAACCGCTAAAAAATATATTTATCGTATAGGCAGTTCACAAATTCACCTCATTACAGAATCCTGCCCGTTGTCTGCTTGTAACCTCAAGCAAAA
>JAUVVT010000019.1 GCA_030604505.1 bacterium
ATACAAAATCCTTTTTAACAACTAAGTTCTAAATGCTGAATATTGTGATGGAAAAGAGCACAACTAATCTTTAAAGATGAAAAAGTAAAAAGTAGAGACATGACATGGCATATCTCCATAATATTAACCCGTGTCCATATTTTACAATTGATTTTTTCATCAAAAAGATTTAAAATCAAATTTTTTAAAATTTTTACCATGTCATCTTTAAAAGGAAACGAAACAAAATAATAGATTCAAAATAAAAAAATTAAAAGAGGTATTTAAATGAGAAAAAAAATATTTATAATTTTAGCATTCCTTCTTTTGTTCTATTTAATTGATTTTAAAATATTATATTCGACTAATAAAAAAACAATTTCAGTGGGCACAGCAAAAGTAAATATTACTCCGGAAATCCCAATCCCTATGAGTGGTTTTGGCAACAGAACAGACCCTTTCAAAGGCATTCATGACGAATTATTTGCTCGTGCTGTTGTTTTTAGCAATGGGCAAAGTAAAGCTTCATTAATATCCGCCGACATTATTGGATTTTCGCATTCCTTTTGGGAAGAAATAACCAAACGTATTGAACATGAAACAGGAATTCCTCAAAAAAATATTTTATTGTGTGCTACTCATACTCATGGTGGCCCCACTACTAGAGTTTATGGTGAACACCCTTCGTCTGATGTTGAAGCTTATTTAAATCTCTTAAAAGAAAATATTTCAACCGCAGTGAAGGAGGCTGCTGATAATTTGAATCCTGCACTCATCGGAGCAGGCAAAGGAGAATGTAAGATGAACATGAACCGTCGTGCACGTCTTGCAGGTGGAGGAATATATCTTGGACTGAACCCTTATGGTCCCGTAGATAACGAAGTTGGTGTTGTACGGATAGATAATATTAAAAAGAATTCCGTTGCATTTATTGTAAACTGGCCCTGTCACGGTACGATTATGGGTTCAGATAATTATATAATTACCGGGGATTGGCCCGGCGCAGCAGCACGATTCATTGAGAAAGAATTTGATGAGAAAATTATCGCTTCTGTTACCGCTGGAGCTTCTGCCGATATTACACCCCTATATAGAAAAACAATGAAATTTAACACCAGAGTTGGCGAGGCTGAAATAACTGGAATTATTTTAGGAGAAGAAGTCATTAGAGTTGCTAAAAAAGCTAACATGTATTCTAATGGTTCGATTAGTGCTTCACAACGTGTAATAACACTACCGGGTAAGAAACGACCACCCGGTCCGAAATTTAGAAAAGACGGTATATATAACTTTGAACCTGGGCCAAATGTCGATGTGCGCCTCTCAGCACTAAAGATAGGAAATATTATTTTTGCAGGCGTTTCTGGAGAGGTGATGACTGAAATTGGAATGAAGCTAAAAAAACAGTCACCATATACATTTACTTTTATGCTCACGCATTGCAATGGTTCAAGCGGATACCTTGTTAAAGATGATGCGTATGCAGATGTTGGTTATGAAGTCGTAACCAGCAGAGTAATGTCCGGCGCCGAAAAAGCCATTATAGAAAATCTTCTTGATATGATTAAGGGACTATAACAACTTTTGAATTGCAAAATATAATTTATAAATAAATTCTAATACCCCCCAAACCTCTTCGCTGCCTCATACATCCCGACAACATTTTCAGTCTGCGAATTATCCTGCAGCTTATGTGTCGGAGCGAATGCATAACCTCCTCCCGGCATCATGATGTCAAAAATATCCCGAATATTATCAATAGTCTCCTGCACAGTGCCGGTTGCCACAGGACCCGCAGTAGAAATACATCCGTGAAACGAGAGCCGGCTGCCAAACTGGCTTTTAAGATACTCCGGCGCCATATCCTTCGGCTCCGGCTGGAGCGTATCGACAATACTTATCCCCATTTCAATAAAATCATCAAACGCCCAGCTACTCGAACCACAGGAGTGAATCATAACAGGAATATTGTAACACTTTGCAAGCTCCACAAACTTCTGGAGTCTCGGTCGTATATGTTTCCTGAAAAGCTTAAGACTTATCAACGGTCCTCTCTGAGTTCCCAAATCTTCGCCTATCCAGAGCATATCAATTCCCCCCTTCGCAGTCTCAAGGGTTCGACTAACCACTTCTAACTGAACGTTAATCCTTCTATCGGTAAAACACAGACAGGCAGGCTCATCCAGCGCAAGGTCCATCAGAACCTGTTCCACCGTGCGAATCATACCTGCTTTGTTGATAATATCGCCCGTACCCGGTCCCCCGACAATAAGACAGTATTCCTTCATCTTTTCGCACTGTTCGGCAATACCCGAATAGTCATAATCATCAGGCGACGGCATGGGCCACGCCTCTACCTCCTCGAGTGTCGCGTCCTTGAGAGGAAAATCGCAGTAATCCCAGTAACCGCCCGTTTCATGTTCAATCCAGCGGCGGCGAATACCCCAGATGTCCACCTGCCGTTCAGAAATATCTTCATGCAGCTTCGGTCCAATATACGCCGCACTCACACTCCGAAAATCAACCCCCAGTGCACGATTAAGCCCTTCGTCATCATCTGCGCCAAGACCGAAATGTATTTTAAGTCTTCGGTCAATTCCGGGGTTTGCAAAATAATTAATCGGCACCCGGTCCGGTTCCTGTCTGGCAAAAGTAGTCAGCACCCTCTCTTTTGAACTCATCATCTTTTTCATTTATCCCTCTTTCCACAGTTATCTATACTACAGCATTCTTGTATTCTACTGGCTAAGGTGGTCTCCACCTTTCTCCCTCATTAATCTGTAAACCATTTTTAAAACGATTCCGGAATGCGGCTTTCTCCTAAATGTGCGGTTTCATTAATACTTAGAGTCCGCCATCCATCAGCGGTTTTTTCAAGCCGGTGGATACTGCCTAATTCGATTGAATATTTTCTTACCTCCTGAAAATCGATATCAAGCAAGCTTGCAATTATAACCCTGATAACACCTTTGTGCAGAACAGCCAGCGTCTTTGCAGGGGGCTCATAAAATACCTCTCTTGCAGCATTGGAAACCCGGTTGTGAAATTCGGGTATTGAATCGCCTTCCGGGAAGCTAAAGTCAGTTCTTCTCATCTGCCATTCAGCATAAACTTCAGCATCGCGCTCTTTAGCTTCCTCAAACGTCCATCCCTCCCATCGACCAAAATTTATCTCCCTGAAGTCTTTAACAATCCTATGGTCAGACATCCGCCCATCTGCTGCAATAGAAGCCCCCTCCATCGAGCGGCTTAAAGGACTTGAGATAACCTGTTGAAATTTTTCATCCGCCAACAACAGTCCAACCTTCCGCATCTGCTCACGCCCTTTCCCGCTCAGTTCTATATCAGTTGCGCCATACAGACGAACTGACGACTGCCCCACTGTCTCACCATGACGAACAAGTATTAAAATACTATCTGACATAATAAAAATTTACAAAGTTCAATTTAAGAATAATGGATTTCCCTTGCCTGCAAAATCATAAATTCTATCGAGTATATTATAAATTATAATTTAATTAAAACCATTATAAGAACTTTTTTAATTTTTAACAAGAAAAAAACATAAAAAATCCAATCATATAATATTTATTTGTATTATAAATTCTAAAATTAACTTGACAAATATAAATCAAATCTATAAATTTAAAAAAGAATAATATGTCAATAATTTCAATTCAATAATTTTTAACTTATACTGTATCAGGAGAAAAATTATGAAAAACAAAATATCAAGGCGTGACTTTATACAAAAATCTGCGCTTGGTTTCGGTGTTGTTAATGCCGAAGGAATAAAAAGAACCGAATTCAAAGCTAAATCTGACGAACTCCCCAAACGTAAACTGGGACGTACAGGCAGAATGGTTACATGTATTGGTTTTGGAGGCGGTTCACGCTACTGGAACTGGGTTCCTGAAGAAAAAATGGCAGAAAAACTAATTGACCATGCAATAAGACTTGGTATAAACTATTTCGATAACAGTATAAGTTATGGCAGACAAAAAAGCGAAATAAGATATGGAAAATACCTCTCACCAAAATACAGAAACCAGGTATTCCTGACATCGAAAACAAACAGGAGAACGTATGATGAGGTTATGGCAGATATTGAAACATCATTGAAAAATTTGCAGACAGACTATCTTGACTGCTATTTTATGCACAAACTTGATACACTTGAAGAAGTAAATACATTATCCAGTACCTCAGGCGGTTACAAAGCATATTTGAAATTAAGAGATGAAAAGGTTGTTCATAATATTGGTGTTACTTTTCATCAATGGCATGAAGCTGCAGTTGAAATTATGAAAAGATTTGACCTTGATGTTATTATGACTCCCCTTAATGCTGCAAGAGACAGCGGTTGCGAAGAAAATCTTATCCCCATCGGTCTTGAAAGAAATATAGGTCTTGTTGCAATGAAAACAACCGCTCAAAATGCATTGATAGGTAATGTAAACGGTCAGGACCTATTGAGGTATAGTCTGAGTCTGCCGATTGCGGTTGCAAATGTTGGGATGGACGGATTCGCCACACTCGAATCATGTGTGGAAATCGCCAAGCAGCCGTTGATAACACCGGAAAAAAGAGAAAATATTCACAAAAAACTGGCTTACAATCCCGAGATTCATAAATTGCCATACCTACAGCCGGGGTATGATGACGGCATATCTGTATAATTTTAAAATCAGTATTGAAAATAAAGAAATAATCCACGGATTACATGGATTGTACGGATTAAAAATAATTCAAAAGATTTTATCCTCGACATACGTGTAGTCCGTGGTTTTTTATTTTATATTTTTTATCTTTGATAATTCCCTCAAGGTTTTGACGGGATTGAAACTGCGGCTCATATTATTATATTTCACCCAAAAATAAGCAAGCACATAGTCGTTCATCATCTCTTCAACAAATCCATCCCTTGTTTCCCATGCTTCAAGAGCTATTGCAATTTGATTGTTTATATTTTCATCGTCTAATTCTCGAACCTTTTGTTTTGCTCTTTCCGGCTGAAAAAGGTCGATACCTGATAATTCCAATCTCTTCGATGCACGCACCGCATCAACTGTCAACAAAGCATAAGAAAATCCTTTTGCATAAAATTCTACCCTCTTCTTAACTATTTCATTATCTGCTTCTTTTAAAGCTTCCATCAAATATCGCTGGCACTCTCCCAATAATTCCGGAGTAAAATATCTCAGCAGACGGGTTCTTTTAAGCGACTGGCAACTGACATCTTCTCCGTTTATTGTTAACATCGTCCATGCATTCTGGAGCCGAATATGAAATCTTCTGATAGCATCCCCCGCATCCCCAAACGCCTTTTCATAAAAATCATCCAGTATCTCCCTCTCATCAAGTGAAGTATCCCATAACAGCTTCGCTGCAACATAATAATTCATTCCATTAATAGCAAACTCATCACCCGACTGCATCTGATAAAGATCAATCCCCTGATTATAAAGATACTTAATCGACTCGGCAATATACGGCATCACAACACGGTGCAGACCGGGCCACGAACCATTGATATAATATTCATAAATACCGGTCTTCTCAGAAGCATTTGCCCATGCTGCCGCAATTCCTTCATGTTCCTTTCTTACATCGGCACTGGCATGTTTATAAGCGCTCCATAAACAATACTGGGGAATCACGTAAGGATGTAGCTTAATTCTCTTTGGAGGCGTAAGATAACGCGAATACGCCATATTAGCAATGTATTTCCCCGGGTGCGTCTTCTGGACCTCCTCTGCTACTTGATTTGCAAACGTAAATATCCTGTCCGTTATCACTGTATATCTCGCTGGTCTCTTCTTCATTTCCTCTGCATCTATGCCGGGCCTTTTTACGAACTCACCCGAATCCAATGCCCGGCAATTTTCACATTCGCAGAATCCCCTCCCATCGTTCATGGTCACGTGAACTGCATCATAATCAGGATATTCATCAAGAAACCTCCTCACCCATTCTATAGTAACCTTTATCACCTCAGGATTAGTCGTGCATATCTGTCCCCCATGCTTGTAATCGTAATCTTTGCCGGGAACCTCGCGTTTTCCGTTTACTAACGCATAATATTCAGGATTCGTTTTAGCATATTTCTCAGGAGGAAAAATTTCACCCAGTACATGACCACCATATATTTTCATCCCCCCATACTTATTCCTCTTTTCCCATAATTCCACTTCTTTTTGATGTTCACGGGTTATACCCAATACAAGTTCCCTTGCGTGCATTTCGGTAGGTCCGGTAGGAGACCCCCAGAGCGCTCCATCCGGTCCCCGGTTCCGCCACTTATAATCGTGCTCCTCAGTATCATCGATTTGACCGACTGATATCGTCTTCAACTGAGGAACAACTTCTCCAAGCTCACCGGGCCAAAACCACCTGATGCCGAGATATTTCTCCAGAAAAGAATAAACGGCAACCTGAGTCCCCGTATCATCCTTTCCAGCCAAAGAAAGAATATTCACATCTGCCTTTATTCGAAATCCTTCCTTTTGGAGTTCATCAAATCCTAAACCGGAATTTATATTAATCTCGTTTCGCCCCACGGCTATTACATTCCCGGAAACTTCTTCATCATCTCTCCTTATCGGAATTAATACACCCGATGACTTCTCAATATAAATCTGCAGTTCATCCGCTGCAGACATCTCATCCTCAGAAGCACCACTGCCGACAACGATAACAGCTTTGGGTTTCCCCCCTTTAACAATTTCAAACCTCTTTTCTGATAAGCCGCACTCCATCAGAAAAAAGATAACAAACATCAAAAGTAATAATTTAATCCGCATCTTAACTCCATTTTACTATTAAGAATTATTTTTTTTTCAGTAAGTAAGGGCGAAGTATTTCTGCCGGCGAAGGTGTTCTTCACCTTCACCATCGTTAATTTTTCTTGCTCTCTGTTTGTGGTGTCACCAATATACTTTTGCTATTTAATCATTCCTTCATCCACACAATCACTATAATCCGTCGATATTTTTTTCTCATTTAAGCAGTACTAATCTCATTCCAGATAGTTTTAACATACATGGTATCTTCCTTTGCATGATACGGAAAGAACATTCCTACAATAATTCCATCCTTCTTCTTCATATTTTTTAAAGCAAATTCAAAGGCTTTTTTCGTGGATTCCTTTGTACTGCACTTCCTCCCGGCTGCAACAATTTTATAACCAAAACAAAGCTTATCGGTCTGTCTTATGAATTTGCACATCCGTTCCCTGTCCTCATCTCCATAATATTCTCCCTTAAACGGCTTGCCAGTCTTCTCATCTATCTTCCCTTCCATCTTCTTCGGATGATAAAAACAGTTCAAATAAAAATCCAGGTCCCACCCCTTCTCTTCCGCATATTCCAGTGGCTCGGGAAAATGACTCGCCATTCCTACCACTACACCTGTGTCTCTCATAACCTTTAACATTTCATTAACCTTATCAATCTGACCGCTGTGCCAGTATTTATCAGTTTGCGAACCGTGATGATAAATTCCTATTGCTCCCGCATTTGCGGCTTTTCGTATATTCCCCGGAATATTAGCCATCTCTGAAGCAGTCTGTGCTATCCAGTGCAGTTTCCCCCCCTTATTTCTGTGAGACCGGAAAAGCCCCATAATATGCCTGTCCGCTCTCGACTGCCACGTATTTATACCACCCTTTTCACACAGACTAAGCAGTTCCAGAACATTCTCCTCGGAAAAATAATCAAGCATTGCCCGGCTCCTCTGACTGGAAAAATGAGAATTGCCGCTTATCGGATTCCCCCCGACAATAAGTTTGGATACCTTGTACTTTCCAAACTGAATCATCGGCATTTCCGGAAGCTCAGATTCTTCTATACTTTCAGCAATCGGCCTCAGTATTGCTTCTCCCTTTTTTACATTAAAACCGGCAAACCCGCCACCAAATACAAGCATCCTCTTTAAAAATGCTCTCTTTGTTATCTTTTCTCCCTCTGACATATTTTTATCTCCCTTGTTTATTAAGTATTTATTTTCTATACAGTAAGACCATAAGCATATTAAGGATTTTGTAATCGAACATTTATGCTGGCGAGGGTGTTCTTCGCCTTCATTAATCGCTCAGGATGAAGGATAACTTCCCTGTCATTCTGAACTTGTTTCAGAATCTTTTGCATAATATTTTCCCTCAACGGTATAATATAAAAATTAATTAAAAAAATACAATTAATTTTAATTTTTCCATTTTTCCATCACCTCTGAAAAGATTTTTTTTGCTCCTGTAAGAAATGCAGACTAAAATTTTAAAAAATAATTCTTGCAGTTTTCAAATGTATATCTTAATATATAATCAAAAGTGTTCAAAATATTCCGACGACAAACAATCATACATAATTAAAGAAATATTACCATTTATCATAATATTAAAAGAAAAAGTTAATAAGGCAGTGGCTTGAACGAATCACACTCCACCTCTTGGCAGTTACTCTGCCAAACTTCAATCGATAGGTAGTAATTTACCGAGAAAGGTATAAATAATGGTAAAAAAAATAGGATTTGATAATGAAAAGTATTTAAAAGAACAGACATCGGCTATTCTTGAAAGAGTGAAAGTTTCCAATAATAAATTATACCTCGAATTTGGCGGAAAAATATTGTTTGATTACCATGCCGCCAGAGTTTTACCAGGTTTCAAACCCAATGTTAAGATGCAACTTTTACAGCAACTCAAAGATAAAGCAGATGTTCTCCTCTGTATCTATGCAGGTGACATAGCAAGGAGAAAGGTTCGAGCTGATTTTGGTATTACCTATGATTCTGATGCTCTTAAGACAATTGATGATTTGAGTGAATGGGGGATAGGAGTATTAGCGGTAGTGATAACCCGCTTTGACAATCAGCCATCTGCCATAGCATTTAAGAATAAATTAGAAAGGCGAAATATAAGGGTATATACTCATAAGTTCACAAAAGGATATCCTACAGATATAGATATGATTGCTAGCGAAAAGGGATATGGGGTAAATGAATATATAGAGACAAAAAATCCTATTGTCATTGTAACTGGACCCGGACCAGGAAGCGGGAAATTAGCAACCTGCCTTTCTCAATTATACCATGATTATAAACGTGGTATTAAAGCCAACTACGCAAAGTTTGAGACGTTTCCCATCTGGAATCTGCCGCTAAAACATCCGGTTAATGTGGCGTATGAGGCTGCAACGGCTGACCTGAAAGATGTTAACCTTATAGATAATTTTCATCTGGAAGCATATAATAAAATAGCCGTTAACTACAACCGTGATATTGAAGCTTTCCCTTTACTAAAAAGGATAATAGAAAAAATTACAAAAACCTCCTCATTCTATAAGTCACCTACCGATATGGGAGTAAATCGAGCAGGTTTTAACATTATTGATGATAAGGTTGTCAAGGAGGCAGCCAAACAAGAAGTTATAAGGAGATATTTTCGATACGCTTGTGAATATGCGATTGGTTTAGCTGACAAAGAAACAGTTCAGAAAATAGAACTTATTATAGAAGACCTTAATCTTAAGATTGAAGACAGAAAGGTCGTGACACTTGCTCGACAGGCTGCCGTAGATGCACAAAAAAAAGGAAAGGGACACAAGGGAATTTTTTGTGGTGCCGCAATAGAGTTAAATGATGGAACCATTGTTACAGGTAAAAATTCTTCTCTTATGCATTCATCATCAAGTCTCATTCTGAATGCTACAAAATGTTTGGCTGAAATTCCTGATAAGATAGACCTACTGCCGCTCAATATAATAGAGTCGTTGAATCATTTTAAGAAAGATATTTTAAAGGGAAAAATGATAAGTCTTGATTTGCAGGAAACGTTGATTGCCCTTACTATCAGTGCTGCATCAAATCCTGTTGCCAAACTCGCTGTTGAAAAACTGAAAGAATTGAGTAAATGTGAAGTCCATTTAACACACATGCCTACTCCAGGTGATGCAGCAGGTTTAAGAAAATTGGGAGTGAATCTTACAAGCGATCCTAATTTTTCTACTAACGCTCTTTTTGTAAGCTAAAAATTACTTCTCTTTAAAAAATAAATTTAATAAATACCCTTTTTTTGATTTAAATACCTTTGACAAATATTTATAAATCTCTTACTTTTTTATTATCCGATAGGAAATAACATTTTTTTTAAATCATTATAATTGCACTCAAAAAAATTAACTACTTGGTCATCATAAAGCCTTTCATCCTCTCCATGTTTATTTATTAAATCTTTAGATAAAGAAGATGATTCTTTAACGATATTGAGGGATATTCTAACTAATGAAGGAAGATTCTCATATAATTTTTCTTCTGTTGATTTTTCCTTTAGAGATGCAGCTTTAACAGCAATTTTAGCTTCATTATCAGAGATAAACTTTGCTAACCAAATATAACATTCTCTTAAATATCTATAATATTCATTAGTCAGAATAATATTAGCAAATGCAGGATATTTCTGTTTCATTTCGTCCCACGAATTTTTATTTTTTAGTGAAAACAATAATATATCTATTGCCTCAATGATGTCTTCTTCGGAATATGGAAGTAAATATTCTGAAACACCAAACACCATCTTTGAGTTTTTTTCAAGAACAGTCCCATATTCACTGACAATGCCGGCTGCGACCATAATTAAATTAGGATGAAAACTCCCTTCTTCTCTTGTTTTCCCTTGATTTAATGTCTTAACTAAGAGGGGCAGGAAACTCTTTTTTCTTTTTTTCTTTTTACCAAGACCAAACATTTTTATCTATTATTATTTATTATTCATATAATGGTTCAATGGAAATCTGACAATTAGAGCATATAAAATAAGTATAAATTAGTTGTATATTTAATTATAATTACTTTTATAGAATTAAGCAACATTTATCTTATTTTTTCCAGTAATTTTTTCGATTACCAAGAGCATCGTATACTGAAAATCCGAATACAAAATACTCA
>JAUVVT010000147.1 GCA_030604505.1 bacterium
CCTTTTTATGCAATACAGTCAAACGATAGATGATATTTCCCACAGATTAAAGATAACTTATAAACATAGAATTTATCTATTAAGAGAAAATATATTAAATCAAGAGGAAAGACTGAAATCTCTTGATCCGTATTCTGTTTTAAAGAGAGGCTACAGCATCTGTTATAGACTACCGGAAGAAGTAATTATAAAAAGTTCAAAAGAACTTAAGTCAGACGATGATATTAGACTTAAGTTTTATAAGGGCGGGGCAAAAGGAAAAATCCAGAAATTAATTGAGTAGAGTAAAAATGGCAGTAAAAACATTTGAAGAAGCTCTTCAAAGACTTGAGGAAATAGTTTCAAGGTTAGAAGAAGGTGAAATAAAGCTTGAAGAATCAATAAATATTTTTAAAGAGGGGGTGGAATTAACAAAGTTTTGTAAAGAGAAATTAAACAGTGCTGAAACACTGCTTAAAAAACTTGTGAAAGATGATGACGGCAATTTCCAACTTGAGCTTATCCCATAATATATTGCGAAAGAGAATAATCAAGATGCATTCAACGCGTCTCTACTGTTAATATTATCAGTATTCTCAGTTGACTAACTACCTCTCATACTCTGTTAGTACAATTATGAATATAATTTAGATTCACAGAACATATTATTTTTGCTTTGTAAATCCCCCTTTCATCTCTTATAATAATTGAAATATAATTTTTTTTAAATTATAAACTGGTAAAATCGGAGTAAATATTGAAATTTGGTATAATAGGTAAAATAGTCAAAGAGAGAGATAAAGAAGTTATTTGTAAGTTTTTCAGGTGGATGGATAATGAGGGTATAACGTTTTTGGTGGAAGATATGCTTATCAAAAACCTCGGGGATGGTGAATTCGCCGGTAAAGGAATGGAACCGGAAGGATTGGTACAAAAAAGTGATATAATTCTCGCTTTTGGTGGAGATGGAGTTATACTGTCGGTTGCAAAGGCAGTAGGAGAACATATGCTCCCAATACTGGGTGTAAATACCGGAAGACTCGGATTTTTGGCGGAAATCGATATACAGGAATTAATTGACAACATAAAAATAGTATTAGAAAAGAAATTTTATATAGAAAAAAGGATGGTTCTTGAAGCTGTTATTCCATCAGACAATAATGTCGGTAAAATCTACGGGTTGAACGATATTGTAGTAAATAAAGGTCCGTATGCAAGGACTATTGTCCTGGAAATATTTATCGGCAACAAATACTTTAATACATATACTGCGGATGGAGTTATAATAGCAACCCCGACCGGCTCTACTGCATATTCACTTTCCGCAGGGGGACCTATACTTTCTCCAAATATTGAAGGAATCATTATAAATCCAATCTGTCCTCACTCTCTTGCAGAAAGACCTGTTATTATCTCTGCAGACAGCTTAATATCTATTACGTTAAAAACAAACATAGACCATATTGAAATCTTTGCTGATGGACAAATTACTTATCATTTAAAACCTGAACAAAAAATAGAAATAAAAAAAGGAGACTATGCGGTTAATCTTGTTCATTTCAGTAAAAAAAGTTTTTATGATATACTCCGAACAAAATTAAACTGGGGTAAAAGAGGTGTAGAAAATTAAAAAAATATATTTTTAATCATCACCATAAATTATATTAAAGTATAACAATAACAATGAAAGAAGAAAAAATATTAATAGTTGATGATGAGCAGCCATTAAGAGAAATGATTATAGATATTCTTAAAGAATCAGATTATTATATCGATGATGCAAGTGACGGTTTGGAAGCTTTAGAAAAACTGAAAAGAACAAAATACGACCTTCTTTTAACCGATTTGTCAATGCCCAAACTTGATGGACTGGGATTGCTTAGAAAAGCAAAATCTTTAAACCCGGATATCGCAACAATAATCTTAACCGGACACGGTACAATGGAAACCGTCATAAAAGCCTTACAGCTTGGAGCAAATGATTTTATCACCAAACCCTTCGAGGTAAAAACACTAACAAATATTATCGAAAAAAATCTTATATCCAAAAGATTTAAAAAAGAAAATCTGAGACTTCAAACACAAATCGCCAAGGATAAAGAACAATTAAGGAAAAAGGTTATTGAGCTTTCATTCTTGAGAAAGCTGGGAATAAATTTAAGTTACACATTCAGTTTTACTGAATTATTCAATATGATATTCAAATCACTTCCCGAGCATATCGATTATGATTTTTCTGCTATTCTTAATATTCAAAAAAGAGAAGTAAAGATTCACCCGAGAATTATCATTTCAGATAAGCTTGTATTATGGTTAAAAAATTCAATGTTAACAGAGATTTCAAAGTTTAGTGAAGATAATATTACAGCAGATGCCATCGAAGAGAATTTCACGTCAGAAAAGATACCAATAGAAGATGCTCCTGATATAAAATCTTATTTTAATACAATATTATGGATTAAGGACAAACCTTTTGGTGTAATAAATATTTCCAGTTTTAAAGAAGATGCATTTTCGGAATCGGATAAAGAATTCATAAAAAATTTAGCCAAACAATCATCGGATACTTTTTTACGTCTGAAAGCGGTAATCAGCAGTCAGAGAGAAAAACTTCAGTTTATTATAGATAGTCTGCCTGACGGGATTATTATGTACGATACGAACGATGATTCGATATTGATTAATCCCAAATCAATAATGATGATTGACCGGAGAAAGACAAGAGAAGTAACTAAAAAAGATATAGAAAATAGATTGAATTTAGATTTTTCAGAACTAATAGAAGAGACATCCAAGAACTCACCCCTGCTGAAAGAAGTAACTCTAAATATGGGAAAAGATGATATTATCCTCGAAGCAAATATTGCCAGTCTCGTGAACCCTGACGGATTATCTCAAGGATTAGTAATGGTCTTTCGCGATGTAACCGCTGAAAGAAAACTTGACCAACTAAAACAGGAATTTATCTCAAATGTATCCCACGAACTAAGAACCCCTGCTGCAACAATTAAAGAGTTTATATCTATATTAAACGATGAAATTGGCGGCACACTTACATCCGACCAGAGGGAATATACAGAGATAATGAGCAGTAACATTGACAGACTTCTGCGATTAATCGAAAACCTGTTAAGTATATCCAGAGCGGATTCAGGAAATTTAAAAATTAAAAATGACCGATTTGACCTAAATGCACTGATAAGGAAAATTTCCCCCTCATTATTGATACTGCTAAATAAGAAAAAAATTAAGTTAAATCTCAAATTGCCCGAAAATCCATTAGAAATTTATGCAGACCCTGATTCAATCACACAAATACTAACTAATCTGATAGATAATGCTAAGAAATATTCTGAAAAAAATACAGAGGTTACAATCGGTGTTGAAGATAAGAATAATGATGTATTAATATGGATTTCTGACCAAGGGTATGGGATTTCTCCTGAAAAACAAAAAGATATCTTTAAAAGGTTTTATCGAATAGAATCAAAAAAAGAAGCCCGTCAAGAAGGCGCAGGACTTGGGCTTCCTATTATAAAAGAACTCATTGAACTCCATAAAGGAAAGATTGAAATTGATAGTGATATAGGAAAAGGAACTACTTTTTTTATTACTCTGCCGAAAGATGAAACATAAACCCATATAAGAGCGGTAATTTGGAAAATTTAATAATATTAATATGGACAGGTATTTTGGGGTTGATATTGGGAAGTTTTTTAAATGTTTGTATTTACCGAATACCAAGAGGAGAATCTATTATTTCTCCCCCATCATACTGCCCGAATTGCCGTGAAAGAATCAACTGGAGAGATAACATTCCAATATTAAGTTATATACTTTTAAAGGGAAAATGCAGAAAATGCAATGATAAAATCCCCGTAAGTTATCTTGCTGTCGAGTTTCTATCAGCATTTATTTTATGCATTAATTATATAGTATTTGGAACTAATAAAGATTTCTTTTTATTTAGTATTCTATTCTTATCACTCCTTGCTGTAGCATTTATTGACTTTGAAAAAGGGATAATTCCGAATAAAATAATAGTCTTCGGTGTACTTATCGGATTAATTTTTTCAATATCGGGTGGATTAAGCGCATTTAAGGCATCACTTATCGGGAGTCTACTCGGGGGATTTATGCTATATCTTATCAGGCTTATTGGAAATAAATTTCTCAAACAAGAGAGTATGGGGTGGGGAGACGTTAAGCTCGGGTGTATGGTCGGTATTTTTTTGGGAGTAAAGTTAACTCTTATATCAATTTACTTTGCATTTATAATATCGATGTTTTTTGGTTTATATTTAATCATAAAGAAAAAAAGCTTATCTATACGACCGATCCCATTAGGAACTTTTATTTCTGTCGGTGTTTATATTTGCGTGTTCTACGGTGAAAAAATATATAATCATTATTTGAATCTTTTTACTTGAAAAACCTAAAACACTGGAGGAAACTTTGCTAAAAGGCACCAGAAAAAAATTAGGTGATATTTTATTAGACGCAGAAGTAATATCAGATGAACAATTGAAAAAGGGACTTGAAATTCAGGAACAGAAAGGTATTCAACTTGGGAAAGCCCTTATTCAACTTGGTTATACAACACAAGAGGATATAATAAAAGCATTAAGCGAGCAGTTGGGAATACCATTTATATCATTGGAAAACTATCAAATAGATGAATCTGTTTTATCACTCATTCCCGAAAACCTTGCAAGAGAATATAAAATACTTCCCCTTTTTAAAATAGGAAATACACTCAATGTAGGTATGGTTGATCCCCTCGACGTTTTTACAATTGATGAAATAAGTAGAAAAACAAATTTAGAAGTCGAACCATCTATATGCACAGAAGAAGAACTTATTATTACAATAGACCATTATTACGGTTCTACATCTTCATTGGATGAGGCAGTCCAGATTATTCAGGAAGATGAAGGAATTGTAGAAGAAGAGATAGATAAGGAAATAATCTTAAAAGAGGGCGACGATGCACCTATTATAAAATTTGTGAATTTAGTATTTTCTCAAGCAGTCAAAAACAGGGCAAGCGATATACACGTTGAACCGGAAGAAGATAAACTCTTAATAAGATTTCGGATTGACGGCGTTCTTCATCAAATTCATTCGCAGCCTAAAAAGCTCCAAAATGCTATTATATCGAGATTAAAAATTATGGCTGAACTGGACATTGCAGAGAGAAGACTTCCGCAGGACGGCAGATTTCAGATTAAAATCGATAACCGTGATATTGATGTTAGAGTCTCAACTATACCAACTATAAACGGCGAAAATATAGTAATGAGACTCCTTGATAAAACAAATATCCTTGTTAAATTGGAAGAACTTGGATTTACCAAAAAAACGATCGAAGAGTATAAAAGTCTTCTTGATAAACCTTATGGAATACTTTTAGTAACAGGACCGACCGGCAGTGGTAAAACCACCACACTATACGCTTCATTAAATTCTATAATCAGCGAAGAAAAAAATATTGTAACTGTAGAAGACCCTATTGAATACAGATTAAAATTGATTCGTCAATCCCAGATTAATCCCAAAATTGGACTTACATTTGCTGCGGGCTTGAGAGCATTACTTAGACAAGACCCTGACATTATGATGATTGGTGAAATCAGAGATACTGAAACTGCTAAAGTAGCAGTTCAATCAGCTTTAACGGGTCATTTAGTCCTCAGCACTCTTCATACAAATGACGCACCCGGAGCAATAACAAGACTATTAGATATGAAAGTTGAGCCATTTTTAGTCTCTGCATCGACTATTGTTATTCTCGCTCAAAGATTAATTAGAACCATCGGCCCGAAATTTAAGGAATCTTACGAACCATCTGAAACAGTTTTAAAAGACTTAAAAATTAGC
>JAUVVT010000190.1 GCA_030604505.1 bacterium
GGATAAAGCAGATTTTCACGATGAGATTGTCACCGCATTTAAGACAATTTCACATTGAAAATCTTGCTTTTATCTAAGTCTTTACTAGAAAAAATAAATCTGCAAAAATTAAGTTAATTAAATCACATATATCCACAAAAAGTAAATCCGTAAAAATCTGTGTCATCTGTGTCCTCAGAGTTTTATTTTTAATAAGTGACAAGAAAAAAATATGGTTTTTAGAAAAAAACTTGACAAAATATATTATTTTATGTATATTCCCTACCAATTTAATAGGAATAATAGGAAAATAATAATACTATTGATTCAAATAGTTGTTGTGTTGATATTTTTGAGGGGTGTAAGCTATGATGCGTCTATCTACTAAGGGGCGATATGGAACGAGATTAATGTTAGACCTGGCAATCCATTATGATAATGGATTAGTTTTGCTTAAAGATATTGCAAAAAGACAAGAGCTGTCGGAAGGATATTTGGAGCATCTTGTTCCTCTTTTAAAATCCGCAGGTCTTATAATTTCAAGCAGGGGTGCACGCGGGGGTTATAAATTAGCTAAAACACCTTCTGAAATAACCATAAAAGAAATAGTTACGGCTCTTGAGGGAACGTTGTCACCTTCAGAATGTATTAATACACCTTCTATTTGTCAAAGGGCTGATTTTTGTATTACACGTGATGTCTGGAAGGAACTGGAGGAAAAAATATTGCAGACTCTGGAATCGATGACTTTAAAAGATATAGTTGACAAGTATGAAGATAAGATTAAAAACTCTGTTACTTACAATATTTGATTGTTTATATATAAAAATAAAAAGATGAAAATTATCTTCGTTAGCAGATAAAAATTGAAAAGGAGAAAAAATGGCAAAGATAGCGAGTGATGTTACCAAATTAATCGGGAATACCCCATTGGTAAAACTAAACAGAATTAGTGCAGGACTGGAGGCAACAATAGCAGCAAAACTCGAATCCTTTAATCCTTTATCTAATGTAAAGGATAGGATTGGAGTTTCTATGATTGATGGGGCTGAGAAAGATGGACAAATTAAACAAGATACAGTGATTATTGAGCCTACCAGTGGAAACACCGGAATAGCATTGGCTTTTGTTTGCGCAGCAAAAGGATATCGTTTAATTTTGACTATGCCTGATACAATGTCAATTGAGCGAAGACAATTATTAGCTGTATTCGGAGCCGAACTTGTCTTAACTCCTGGCTCTGAAGGAATGCCGGGTGCAATCAAAAAAGCAGAAGAGCTTGTTAAGAATATTCTAAATTCATTTATGCCTCAGCAATTCAACAATCCAGCTAATCCAAAGATACATAGAGAAACTACTGCGGAAGAGATATGGAACGATACAGATGGTGAGGTGGATATATTAGTAAGTGGTGTTGGTACCGGTGGTACGATAACAGGTGTTTCCGAAATAATAAAGAAAAGAAAACCACAATTCAAAGCAATTGCTGTTGAGCCTGTAGATTCACCTGTTCTTTCAGGAGGTAATCCGGGACCACATAAAATTCAAGGAATAGGCGCCGGATTTGTTCCGGAGGTTTTAAACTTGGATTTAGTTGACGAAATAATAAAAGTTTCAAATGAAGATGCAGGAAATTTTGCAAGAAGATTGGCAAAAGAGGAAGGAATACTTGCAGGAATTTCCTCTGGTGCGGCTGTTTGTGCGGCAATTGAGGTTGCAAAAAGAGAAGAAAACAGAGGTAAACTGATCGTTGTTGTTTTACCGGATACCGGTGAACGTTATTTAAGCACATGGCTTTTTCAGGAAAACACATAAACTGTTTGGTAATTGCTTATAATTTTGTTAAATTTTTTACATTATTGAAGTAAAGATTTATGAATTATAACGGGAGATAAAAAGATGTTTAAAAGATTAAAGGAGGATATTCAGACTGTATTTAAAAAGGATCCAGCGGCAAGAAGTATTATAGAGGATTTACTATGTTATCCGGGTCTCCATGCTATCTGGTTTCATAGAATTGCACATTATTTTTGGAGTCATAAGCTGTTCTTATTAGGTAGATTTATCTCTCATATCGGACGCTGGCTGACGGGGATTGAGACTCATCCGGGCGCAAATATAGGGAGAAGATTCTTTATTGACCACGGGATGGGGGTTGTAATTGGTGAGACTACTGATATAGGTGATGATGTTATGCTCTATCAAGGTGTCGTCTTGGGTGGTGTAAGCTTGGAAAAGAAAAAAAGACATCCTACCTTGGAAAATAATGTTGTAGTGGGCTGTGGAGCTGCATTATTGGGAGCGATAACCATTGGCGAAGGAGCAAAAGTCGGGGCTGGTAGCGTGGTTCTGCGAGATGTACCATCCGGGGCAACTGTAGTTGGGATTCCCGGAAAGATTGCCGCAGGGCTGGGTGCTAAGATGATGGAAGATTTAGAGCATGGGAAACTTCGTGCTCCGGAAGTCTCTGCTATTCAGTTTCTGATGACGGAAAAAGAAAAACTTGAGAAAAGAATTGGGAAATTAGAATCCCAATTAAGAGAATCTTCTGAAATAGATAAAGATGTTTTGGATAAAGAAAAAAATAATAAATGAAATTTGTATTTTTGTTTATATCTGATTTATAAAACAAAGTAGAATTTCGGAATTTGAAAAAATAATTTAGGCGATTGAATTATGAAAAATAAATGGCAAAATGCAACTCGATGTATTCACTATGGTGAAAACAGAAAGGAACCGTATTATTCTATTACTACACCGATTGTAAATTCTGCCCCTTTTGTATTTAGTTCAAGCAAAGACTTATTGGATTATGTCACCGGCAAATCTTCAAGAACTCAACCGGAATACGGACGAATGGGTAATCCTACTATTAAATCTGTTCAAGAAAAACTTGCTAAATTGGAGGAGGGAGAAAAAGGACTTTTGTTTGCAAGTGGTATGTGTGCAATTACAACTGCATTATTAGTTTTGCTGAAAAAAAATGATCATATTATTATTACTAATGATTCGTACCGAAGGACGAGGGATTTTGTTGAGGATTTTCTCCCGAAGTTTGGAATTAAATCTACTGTGACAGAATTATCAACCTCGGCTGTGAGAAAAGCTATAAGAAAAACAACAAAGATAATTTTTTCAGAATCCCCGACAAATCCTTATTTGCGCATTTTAAGTTTAAAAGAGATTGCTGATATTGGTAAGAAAAACAATATTATTACTATTGTAGACAATACTTTTGCTACACCGATAAATCAAAAACCGCTGCAGTATGGTTTAGATATTGTTATTCATTCGGCTACAAAGTATCTGGGCGGACATAATGACCTTATAGCTGGAGTTTTAATTGGTCCAAAAGAACTCGTTCAACCTATTGAAGAAATGTTAATGACAATCGGAGGCATTTGTGACCCTAATACATCATATCTATTAGAAAGGGGACTAAAAACACTGGATTTACGAGTTAGGAAACATAATGAAAGTGCACAAAAAATTGCACAATTTCTTGAAAATCACTCAAAGATTTCAAAAGTTTTTTACCCCGGATTAAAAAGCCATCCCGACTATGAGATTGCAAAACAACAAATGAAAGGATTTGGCGGAGTCGTTTCTTTTCTTATAAAGTCTGACCTTAAAGGAGGTATGAAGTTTATTGACCGTTTATCAATTCCCCAAATTGCACCAAGCTTCGGCGGCGCCGAAACCCTTATTGAACAGCCGGTTCTGATGTCTTTTATGGATCTACCCAAAAAAGAAAGAGAAAAAAGAGGAATGTCTGATAATTTAATAAGATTATCTGTCGGCTTGGAGGATTGTGATGATATCATTAAAGACCTTCAGAAAAGTTTGAATAAATTGTAAAAGATATTTTTTAATTAAGATTAAGTATTTTTGGAATATACATTAAAATATTTCTTAAAATTTCATACAATTATTATAATAATTCTATTTCTTCAGTAAATTCTTACATTTTTTGACTTCACCTTTTTAAAAAGTTTGGTTCTATGTCTTTTTTTTAATATATTAAATCTACTGAAGTTTCCTATATAAATTAAAAACATCTAACCTGAATAATTCATAAAAATTTTTATTTTAACAGCCAAATTATTAATCCTGTTCCTGAAACTTTCCCAAAATGTCCATATTATAAAGAGATATGATTATAGAAATGTTTTTTTTAAATAAATTTCAGGAGGAAGGAAGATGAAAGACATTCATAGGCGGGAGTTTCTGAATCTATTGACTTCAGGTGCTGCTATTGGTATGTTGTCTGGATTTGCATCGGGATGTTCTAAACAGCCCAAAAAAACTGGTGGAAACAGAAAACCTAACATACTGTTTCTGTTTACCGATGATCAGAGGTTTGACACAATTCATGCTTTAGGTAATAAAGACATTATAACTCCTAATATGGACTCCCTTGTACAAAATGGAGTGTCTTTTACTCGCGCTCATATTATGGGTTCTACGGTTGGGGCGGTATGTGCACCCAGCAGGGCTATGCTTTTGACCGGACGAATCCTTTTTCACGTACCTGTCGGTATCATTCAGCCTTCTCGTGTTCCTGAATCGGAGCGTTTTAAATGTCCGTATGTTACATTTCCTGAATTATTTAGAAATGAGGATTATATAACTTTCGGAACAGGCAAATGGCATAATGGTTCTCCCTTATTTGCAAAAGGATTTACCACTGGTGCCAATATATTCTATGGGGGAATGTCAAACCATCTAAAAGTGCCGGTTCATGATTTTGACCCAACTGGTGAGTATCCGAAGAAAAAGAGATATATAAGAGAAAAATTTTCCAGTGAGCTATTTAGTGATGCTGCTGTGGAGTTTATTCATGAATATAACGATGATAATCCATTCCTTATGTATATATCTTATACTGCACCACACGATCCGCGGATGGCACCGCAAAAATACAAAGATATGTATAATCCTAATGAAATTGATTTGCCCAAGAATTTTATGCCTGAACATCCGTTTGATAATGGCGAATTGAAAATACGTGATGAGAAGCTGGCGCCCTTTCCAAGAACTCCTGATATAGTGCGGGAACATATTGCGGGTTATTATGCAATGATTACGCATCTTGATGAACAAATCGGTCGTGTGCTGAAAGCTCTGGAAGAAAGTGGACATGCGGA
>JAUVVT010000110.1 GCA_030604505.1 bacterium
GTCAAAATCAACTTCCACATATGAGAAAAATGGTAGTGCCCAAGTTCATGGGCAAAAACCGACTTCACCTCATCAACGGTAAAATTGTCTATTAGATTGTCTCCTAAAATAACCCTTTTTGTCTTGCCCAGTCCGGTAAATCCTGCATTCGCCTTTTTGGTATTCTTGCTGATATTAAAAGAATAAACACCTGTTATCTTAAGATCTATCTTCTCACACATCTCCGTCAATACTTTTTTCATCTCACCTTCTTCTATGGGAATAAACTTATAAAATAAAGGGAAGATTACTAATGGAGCAATATTCGATAAAACAACCGTAAATATAAAAAGTATCGCACCCACTGCTATCCACCAGAAATCACCTAAATTCCTTAAAAAATAATATAATAAAATCAAAAGCGGAAGGAATAACACAATTGAAACTAATAATGTTTTCAAAGATTCCCATGCCCAGCCGAAAAAAGTCTGGTTCGAAAGAGAATATCTATGCTCAAGTATATATTCACCGTAAAAATTCAAGGGTGCAAATATTATTATTTCTATTAATCCCAAAATCAAAATAAATAAAAGAAATTGAAGATAAGGATTATTGTTGGCCGAGACAACATAGTCTCTTAATTTTACCGATAAACCGGAAAAAATTAATACCAAGATTAAGGCAAGAATAAGACCAAGTTCAATTAATGATAAAATTATTTTTTTTCGGTTATATTCCTTCGCTTTATCGGATTCTTTCTCTTTTCCCTCAATATTCTCTATCTTATCCATTATTTTAACCCAGATATTACATATTTAATCAATAAGACTTTGGCAAATTTATTATATGTAGCTTTAGTTGTTTCATAATGAAAAGTAAAATATTTAATTATACTCTTAAAATACAAAAAAGTTTTAATTAAAAAGTAAATATTTTATAAAAAGATAGCAAACAGGAGATACCAAAAATAACGAATCAAACCTGTCTAAAACACCCCCGTGTCCAGGAATTAAAGTTGAGGCATCTTTAACTTTAGCCTTTCTCTTAACAGCCGATTCCACAAGGTCGCCTAACTGACCGAAAATGCCCACTATTACTCCTATACCGACAGCCCCCCAAATGCTTAAAAAACCAACATATATAAACTTTGCTGCAACAGATGTTATTACTGCTCCTAAAAATCCGCCGACTGCTCCTTCCAGTGTCTTTTTAGGGCTGATTGACGTAAAAAACCCGTGTTTACCAAACCTTTTACCGATAAAATATGCAAAAGTATCGAGCAGCCACGTTGAAATCAAAATAACAGAAATTATCTTGCCCCCGGCAAGAGGTTCTAAATCTAAACTATCTACGTATGAAGATATTATAAATAGAGTCGGCAAAAAAACAGATAAATATAAGATACCGAAGAATGTCCATGATATTTCATTAAATATATTTTCCGATTTTTTTATTAGTGGCAGCGGAAGAATTGAAAACAAAAAGAATAAAAATATCAATAATAAATATTTACCGCCTAAAAAAAACATATCTGCAAAAATCAACATTCCGAAAAAATACCCGTAAACCGGATGAGCACGAATATTCATATGCGACAGCAGATAAAAAAACTCTTTTAATGAAAGTATAAGTATAAGAAAAATTATAACAAAAAACACTTTTTCCCAATAGATTGCAGAGAAAAATATCAGGGGTCCAAATATCGCCCCTACTGATATCCTGTAGATAAGATTTTTCTCCATAAAAATTTTTTACCTTATTTTGTTATTTTTTCTAATACAGCTATGTAAATTTTTGAAATATTCATCATTCCCTTCACAATAACGAAGGATGAATACAATACGGCATCTACCTAAAAACAATAAAAAGGCTTGTTGATACAGTTATCATCACAATCCACCAGAACATCAGGTTTCTCCCCCCCTGATTGAGCGCACGCTCCGAGTCCGGGAGGCGTGCCCACTTCCTGTTCCATATCAAATCAGGGTCATACGATTTTTTAACATCCCGAGGTATTAAAAACGTTAAGATTATCAAAATCACCAGACAAACTGCCCAGTTAACGGCGGCACGGTTGAGGAGCGGTTTCAAATGTTCGATTCCTGTTCCTCCCCAGGTTTCTCCTATTATTTTTAGTGCTATTCCTGCAATAATCCCGAAAATCAGGGTAAGGGTTGCAGCATGTCCATGTGCCTTGCGCCATAAAAAAGCTGCTAAAAATATTACAGCAATCGGTGGTGCAAAGAAGGCAGCCATATCCTGAATATATATAAAAATTCCGCCTTCCCACCATAAAAGTACCGGGGCAAATATAGTACCAATAACTATTATTATGAAAGTAGAAATACGACCTATCTTTACCAGTTCTTCATCTAATGCTTCTTTATGTATGATTCTCTTGTGTATATCTATAGACCAGATTGTTGATGCCGAATTCAGCACACTCGAAACCGTGCTCATAATAGCCGCAATCAAGACTGCTAACATTATTCCTCTGCCCAGAGGCGGGAGAAGTTCATTTATCATTTTTACATATACAGCATCCTCAGCTATGCCCGGACCGAACCTTGCAAATGCAACAAGTCCCGGGAAAACAATAATAAAAGGGAGAAAGACCTTAATAAATGCACATCCGACTACTCCCATTTTTGCATCCCACTCGCTCTTTGCTCCGAGGCATCGCTGAATATAAAATTGGTTTGTTCCAACATACCACATTGAAAGGGTCAACCAAAAAGTAGCAACGCCTGTCCATGGAGAGACAGGATGATTTGCAGGCAGTATAAGACTGAACCGGTTGGAATCGGCATCGAGATTTGTTTTGATGGCTTCTGTTATGCCGCCTACGTCGTATGAGCCGAGTAATACCAATAAAACACCCCCTGCAAGCAGGATAACCACCTGCAATACAGTTGTCCAAACCACAGAAAGAAGTCCGCCGTAAATACAGTAAGCTGCCGTTACACCGGATATGATGAGAATAGACAGCATAAATCCACAGTTAAATGTTTCAACCTGCTGAACGAGAATCATTTCATAGAGAATTCTGCCTCCTGCATACAATGCCGGAGCAAGAACAACAAATACCATATGCAAAAGGGTTAACGCTGCAAATACGGAGCGTGTTGAGGGGGAGTAGCGCTGTTCAAGAAATTCTGGAATTGTGAAAAGTTTCTTTCTGTAAAAATACGGCAGAAACACCCACATAAGAACAGAGTATGGAATGAAATTTCCCCACTCAAAAGTCGCAGGAGCAAGACCGAATGCATAAGCAGTCCCAACCATGCCAATAAAATGTTCTGTTCCGATATTAGAACCGGTCATTGACATCGATATTGCATACCACGGCAGTGTCCTTCCCGCAAGAAAATAGTCATCCGCTTTTTCCTTTTTGCCTCTTGCAACCCAGAAACCCAATCCAAGTGTAATAAGCAAATAAAGACAAGTAACAGTTAATATAGTGATATTCATATACTTTAATCAACGAAAATTTACACTATTTAAGACCATTAAATTCCTTAACCGCATCAATCACAGCTATCATATTTTCGACCGGTGTCTTTGCCTGCACATTATGAATGGCATTAAAAACAAACCCACCGTCTTTAGAACATATTTTACATCTCTCAAGAACCTGTTTGCGCACTTCATCCGGGGTGCCGAATGGCAGAACTTTTTGTGTGTCTATTCCTCCTCCCCAAAAGGTTATTTTCTCCCCATATTCTTTTTTCAGATGCTCCGGGTCCATACCAGCAGCTGAACACTGCACCGGATTAACAATATCAAAACCACTCTCGATAAAAGCATTCATAAAGGTTTCTACGGCTCCGCAAGAATGTTTAAATGTTTTCCAATTCGTATTTTTGTGAATCCAACTATTTATCTGTTTATAATAAGGCATATATAAACTTCTGAATGTTTCTTCAGAACAAAATGTTGAAATCTGTGTGCCGAAATCGGTCCCGCAGACAAAAACCACATCAACCGCATCCCCCACAACAGCGTAAATTTTCTCAAGGTTTGCAAGGGCAATTTCACATTGTTTTGAAAATACCTTATGAATATAATCCTGTCGGGTGTGCGTTGATATATACCATTCTTCAACATCCCGAATACCCTTGGGATATTTCATAAACGGACCGGGTACAAGAGCAATATCACCAAAAGCAGTTCCTCCGAAGGTAGCTATAATTCCCCTTTTATTTGATGAAACCTTTTTGATTTCCCCGGCAAAGTAAGACAAAACCTCATCTTTTACAGGTCCAAACTCTTCAAGATTGTCTTCCGGATTTAATTTGTCTTCGTCAATTGGCTTCTGGCGAATTATTGTATCTGCAAAATACCCTCCTTTCGGTATTTTACCGCTTGGCGGCGCTGAAGTATCTCCCTTAGGATATATAAGAGTGTCTCCATTTTCATCGACAGTTGTTTTAAAATGTTCCGAAACCAGAACCTCCAACCCGTCGTCCATTCTCCATTGTTTCCAGTTTTCATTGACGAATCCAAACATTGTTTCATAAGCATATATGCCGTCAATGTCGATCCCTATGGCTTCTTTCAGGTCATCTTCTATCAATCCAAGCATCTGATAAGGTTCCCAAACCTTTACAAGCCGTTTTTCCAGACCATAATACTCTCTCAAAGCGGCAACACAGCTTACATGCATTCCTGATGTCGGTGTTCCGCCAAAGTCAACCGGTACACAGTCCGGTTCTTTATGGCTTAATGCGGCTAATACCCTTTCCTTACCTGTCATATTAGAGTCCATTTTTAATAAGAAAGTTTTCGTGCTTACTTTAGGTATAATGCAAGTAGTCCGATTAACATATCTCCTTTTAAAATATTATTAATCCTGTGTAGATTTTGTTTTTTGGAATTTTTAAATATAGAATAAATAGTGAAAGATAGGACAAAATCAACACCGAAAAGCACAATTAACAGATAAATAATGCTGTATCCCATAAACAAGAATGGATAAAAAGTCAGAATAGAAAGAAAACCAAAAACAACAGCCGTCAGGTATACGGATTTTTTTATACCAAATTTAACAGGAAACGTGCAGATTTCTGCTTTTGTGTCTCCTTCAATATCTTCAGTGTCCTTTATTATTTCTCTGCCGAAGTGGAATAAAAAAGCAAATCCTGCCGGAATATATGCAGCTTTTATATTACCTACTGCCTCGCCTCCATATATAAATGCAAGTCCGGTTAAAAAACTGATGATAATGTTACCGGCAAGTATGGTTTTTTTCAAACGAGCATTATACAAAAACAGCAATATAACTGCCGTTCCGGCAATAAATATTCCCCGCAGACCGATAATGAAACTGAGCGAAAAACCGGTCAATGAAATCAAAACACCCCATACAAGTGCCTCTGGTTTTAAAATAATACCTGCCGGAATAGGGCGGGCCGGTTTGTTTATTCTATCTGATTCGACGTCAAAGTAATCATTTAACATATTGCCGCCGCTGCAAATAATACCCGCCGATAAACAGGCAAAAAATAACCGTTCCGACGGATATATCGCGCCGCTGACCGATGCCCCAATAAAAACTGCTATAAAGGTAATCAAAACATTGGGAGGTCTTGTAAGTAGAATTATGCCGTAAAATTTTTTAAAAATGCTCATAGATATAAAATCAATCAGAAAAGTGTTCAAAAGAAATGCAATCAAAAAAATATTATAACAAATTTAAAAAAATAATTAAAAATATCAATAAAATAATAAGAAATATTGATTAAAAGGTTTTTATCCTAAATATTTCATAAATTAATCATATTAAAATATTTTCTATTATTTTTTCTTAAGAGGGCATTTTTTGTGATAATATTCTATCATTTTTTGATAAAAATGTATCAAAAATTATCATTTTAGCACATTTTTATCATTTTACGAAATGTTCATTATTTATTGTATTTTAAGTATTTATTATTATTTTTTCGGTTCATTTTTTATCAAAAATCGAGGTTTTTTTTTAAAGTCAATATAAAATAAAGCAATAAATCATTGCAATATCAATGGTTTATACAATAAAATATCCATAAAATTGTTCCCATTTAACAGTAGTGCTATTAAGATGAACACGAGATTGCCACGCTCACTTCAGTCGCTCGCAATGACACAGCGGTAATTTTTGTGCAACACTAATTTGATTTTAGTAATATCATATTTATTTTAAATTTATAATCTCTACTGCAATTTTGGATTAATTATAAATGAATAATATCACACATAAATATTAAGATACTGGATTCCTCCCGAATTCTCGGGAGGAATGACAAATGTAGTTATTATTATAAATAACTTTATTTAAATATAATAAAAATTATTCGTAATGTCAAGCATTATTTTAGTATTATTACGAATATTTTTGGAAAATAAAAAAATGGGGATATTTTAAGAAGAAGGGCGAAGCATTTTTTTTGTGTA
>JAUVVT010000338.1 GCA_030604505.1 bacterium
AAAATAGGTATCCTGAAGAGTTCCTTTTTGGCGAGCATTCGCACTGTAAGTGGAAACAATTTGAACAGAACAGGAATGTCAAACTGTGATTGGTGATTTGAAACTATGATGTATGCTTGATTTTTATCAATGTTCTCAAGTCCGACTGCTTCTGTCTTAACGCCACTTATAAAAAGAATTGTATTTGCCCAGAGTCTTGTTAAGAAGTTTGAAATTATTTTCTTAAAATCAAACGGAGATATAACTATATAGATTGACCCGAGAATAACAGTACTTATTACGATTACAGTTCTTATTAAAATTTGACGAATCATTTGAAAATCCGACAATTACCTATTTTGTTAAAAGATGGTACGGCAAAAAGTGGATTCCCGCCGAGTTCTTAGAACAATAATATTTATTAAATTTTCGAGGGTGAAAGTATTCATTTTTTACAATCCCTTATATCCCCCTTTCTTAAGGGGGATATTATAAAAAGAACACCGAGGAGTTGATTTAGACTTTTTGCCGTGTCATCTTGAAAAAGAAGTAATCAGGTTATTTGATAATATTTATTTCCCCCATATATTTTCTTAAGACTTCGGGAACGATTACGGTTCCCTCATCTGTCTGATGATTTTCGAGGATTGATATCATAAGTCTTGCGGTGGCAACTCCGGAGCCGTTCAGAGTATGCACAAACTCAACCTTTGAGTTTTTTGTTCTCCTGAATTTGATTTCTATTCTTCTTGCCTGAAAATCTTCAAAGTTGCTGCAGCTTGATATCTCAAGGAATTTTTTTTCAACCGATGCCCATATTTCAATATCATAGCATTTCGCACCGGCAAAGCTTAAGTCGCCCGAAGCAAGATTAACAACTCTATAAGGTATTTTAAGAAGCTGCAACACCTCTTCAGCGTCCGCAAGGAGTTTCTCAAGTTCATCATAAGAAGTTTCAGGTAAAACAATTTTGACCATTTCGACTTTATTGAATTGGTGTACCCTCATAAATCCTCTTGTGTCCTTTCCATACGAACCCGCCTCTCTTCTGAAACAGGCTGAATAGGCAGTATAATATATAGGGAGTTTAGCTCCATCAAGTATCTCATTTCTATGAATATTTGTTAAAGGTACTTCAGCTGTAGGAATAAGAAACAAATCATCTTCCTTGCAGAGATACATATCTTCTTCGAGTTTGGGAAGCTGCCCTGTCCCGAACATACTTTCTCTATTAGCAAGAAAGGGAGGGAAAATCTCGGTATAACCATGCTTGTTGATATGCAGGTCGAGCATAAAATTAATTAAAGCCCTCTCCAATTGTGCGCCAAGTCCCTTATAAAGGGCAAATCCCCCGCCGGCAATTTTAGATGCACTTGAAAAATCTATTATATCAAGTTCTTTTCCGAGCTCAAGATGATCCTTAGGTGTAAAATCAAACTCCGGAAGTTCACCCCAATTTTTTATCAATTTATTATGACTTTCATCACCAACAGGAACTGAAGGATGTGGAATATTGGGTATTTTTATAATTATATCATAAATTTCCTTCTCGATATTTTGGATATCTGAATCGAGGATTTTTATTCTATCGGAAACTTTTTTCATCTCGTTTATTAAATCTTGAGCGTTCTTATTCTCTTTCTTCAATCTTCCAATTTTTTCGGAAACCTGATTTCGCTTATGCTTCAATTGGTCAACTTCAGAAATAATTTTTCTTCTCTTGGTGTCAAGTTCTAAAAAATTATCTATAGAAAGTTTCTCACCCTTATTTTTAATTGCCTCTTTAACAAGTTCGAAGTTTTCTCTGATGAATCTAACATCTAACATTTAACACTTCCTTTCGATAGAATTCCTTTATTTTTTTAGAAAGGTCTTTATTTTGTCAGTAATATATTTAATCTCATCTTCTCTTAGTTCCGGAAACATAGGAAGGGAAATTATCTCATTTGAAATATTTTCAGTAACAGGAAAATCTCCCTCGTTGTATCCCATGTATTTATAAGCATCCTGGAGATGGAGAGGAATCGGATAATATATCATTGTTGTTATGCCTTTGGAGCTCAAATATTTTTTTAGTCCATCCCTGTTTTTTACTCTAATAGAATATTGATGAAATACACTATTCTTAATATCATTTTCAGAAGGGGTAATTATATCAGTATCTTTTAAATACTGGTTATAAAGTTTTGCATTCTGCACTCTTTGATTATTCCATTTGTCAATATACTTTAATTTTACTGATAAGCATGCAGCTTGTATTGAATCAAGTCTGCTGTTAACGCCGATTCTTATTGAATTATACTTTTCTTTCAGCCCGTGAGAAGCGATTATTTTAAGATTTTCCGCAATTTCATCAGAATTTGCAGTAACAATTCCGCCATCTCCGAATGCATTTAAATTTTTTGTCGGATAAAAACTAAAACATCCAACATCAGAAAGGGCACCTGCTTTTTTTCCTTTATATTCTGCCCCGAATGACTGGGCACAGTCTTCGATTACCTTCAAACCATTATTTTTTGCTATGGAATTTATTTTATCCATATCGGCGCATCTGCCGAATAGGTGAACCGGTAAAATTGCTTTTGTTTTTTCTGTAACAGCATTTTTAATCTTTTCAGCATCGATGTTATAAGTTTTGGGATCAATGTCAATAAAAACCGGTTTAGCATATAGTAATGCAATAACTTCAACGGATGCTACAAATGTAAAAGGTGTTGTTATAACCTCGTCTCCGGGATTAATTCCTATACTCATAAGAGCAAGCATCAATGCATCAGTTCCCGAAGCACACCCAATACTATGAGATACTCCAATATATTTGCAGACTTCATTTTCGAACTTTTTTACCGCAGGTCCTAAAATGAATTGTCCGGATTTAAGAACTTCACTCACAGCAAGGTCAATTTCAGACTTAATGTCATTTAACTGTCTTTTTACATCAATAATTGGTACTTTCATTTTCATATCTTTCATGTTTAGTAATAATTAAGGTTATCTTTCAGCGATTTCCCAGGTTGGTTTTTGTTGAAAAAAGAGGAACTTAAAAAAACCGACCAGTAATGCCAAATTGATTGTTACATAATAAAAAGGTGCAGAAAACATGAAAAGCTTTTTCTTAAATAGATTTATAAGCAAACCGAGCAGCGAAAATAAATAGAAAAAAGTTTGGAGTAAAAATAGAACCTGATAAAAAGTATGCTCAATCAACAAATAGTTTATTATGAAAACCAAAATCAAGAGAAAAGGAGTAAACCATCTTATAATCTTATGAGACCATAATCCAAAAGAAAGAAATCCTTTAAATGGGTTAAGAAACGGGATAATAAATCTTAACATCTGAAAACCTTGGAATCCAATTCTTACCTTTCTGATAAATTCTCCTTTTATATTCTTGGAAGTATTTTCCATTGCAATAGATTCATTTTCATAAACAACATCGAATCCTTCCCCTGCAATTCTCAATGGAATCAAAAAATCGCAGGCAATACTTTTATCCTGCGGAACAGACCGAAATAGTTCCTTTCTGATGGCATAAATCACGCCTGTTGCCCCTATGGTGGTTTTGATTTTCCCTTCGAGCTCTTTTATTTTGTTTTCATAACTCCAGTAAAT
>JAUVVT010000086.1 GCA_030604505.1 bacterium
ATCTATACCGTTCAATATCTTCCTTGCTCTATTTTTTAATTTTTTTACAGGTATTTTTATAATCTCCACTACAGGAATTTCATCAAAATCCTTTTCTTTCATCAGATGCAGAGTTCTTTCCAACACACCAAGACTCAGTTTATCAATTCTTAAAGCCCGGTGAAGCGGATTCTGTTTCAATTTCTCTATGTATTTTTTCTTTCCGACAATAATCCCGGCCTGGGGTCCGCCGAAAAATTTATCACCGCTAAAACACAATAATTCAACCCCACTCAACAGACAGTCAGGAACTTTTGGCTCATTACTATCAATACCTTCCAGCTCGAACATAATACCGGTACCTAAATTAAAAGCAACAGGTATATTTTTCCCTTTCCCAAACTCCAAAAGAGACTCGATCTTCACTGAAGAAGAAGAACCATGAAGCCTGTAACTGCTGGTATAAACAATAAGTATCAATCCTGTATTTTCATTTATAGCACTTTCATAATCGCTTAAAACTGTATTATTTGTTGTTCCAACCTCAACAATCTTTGCACCGCTGCTTTCAATTATATCAGGAATCCTGAAATAATCATCAATTTCGATAAGCTGGTCTCTCGAGATTATTACCTCTTTATCATTTGCAAATGTATTTAGAATAAGTAAAACAGCCGCTGCATTATTATTTACAACAAAAGCCGATTCTGCTCCGGTGAGAATAAGCAACTCATCCTCAACCAGCTTTATCCTATCATTTTTTAACCTGCTTGATGGATCTATTTCAAGATTTATATAACCATCCAATATATTCGTCAAATCTTTTAGTATCTTCTTAGCAATAGGAACTCTCCCAAAATTCGAATGAATTATAATTCCAGTCCCATTAATAATCCTCATTATATGAGTATATTCTTCTTCGATTTTTTCAGAAGCTATTATATCTTCCCAAAAACCTTCTTCCTGCTTGCTTTTTTTATTATTTTTTGTCATCTTCCTCATTCATTTTTGTTTTTATTGCCCGTGCAATAACTTCGGGTGGAAGCTTTTTTAACGCCATTAATTTCGGATTCTTTTTTATCACATCTTTGAGCTTCGGCATTTTATCAAATTTCTTTTTAGTGCTCATAAGTAAAAATCGCTCTAAATTATTTCTAATTGAAATTAATTTGGTTTATCTTTAAAATTTTCCAGATATTTGCCAAAAGCGGCGCTCATTTAACAAGCCGTTTAACTAATATATTCAATTATCTGAATAATATCAATAGGAGTAACTTCCTTGATTTCATTTTTCTCATCTCTTAATACTAATCTCCCATCCGGTTTGACAGCTTCTGCAATACCATCAAAATGTCTTTCAGATGTCACCACTCTTACCTTCTTGCCAACGGTAGTGCATTGTTTCAGCCATTTTTTAAAAATAAAATCTGTTCCTTCATCAATTGCCAACCTATAATTCTTTTCCAATGATTTAAGAATTTTAATAATAACCTCTTCTCTTACATATTCACTCCCGGAAATAATTCTAAGCGAGGTTGCAATCTCTCGCAGCTCTGCCGGAAAATCATCAAGAGTTTGATTAATATTCAGACCAATCCCTGCAATTACGAGATTTTTTTCATTTTCTGAACTAACCATTTCCGATAAAACACCGCATATCTTTTTCTTATTCAGTAAAATATCATTGGGCCACTTAATTTCACTCTTTATCGAAATCAAATCATTTATGGCTTCCACAACAGATAAAATACATACATAATTTACTGTATTGGCCGAGGTCTCATTACCAATCCCCTTTAGTATAACCGACATCCATAATCCTGTACCCGCAGGAGAAAACCAACTTCTCCCAAACCGTCCCTTCCCCTTGCTCTGATGGTCAGCAATAATAACGCTCCCCCCACCTGCCCCCTTCCTTATCAATTCCTGAGTATAAGTATTTGTAGAATCAACAGTTTCAAGAAAAAATATATCACCGCCGATTAATCTTTCCCTTAAAGAATCCCTTATCATTTCCTCATTGAAAACCATAAATAAAAAATATAAATTATAATATCCAAAATCAACAACAATTTATAATAAACTAAATACTCCCATTTTTTAAGCATTCTCGAATTTAAGTTCCAATTAGGGAGTTGTTTTCATCTAAAATGGGTATTAAATAGAAAAAAGATTATCTAAATCCTACCTTAAAAAAGATGTTTCACTGAAATCCCCCTTAAAAAAGGTGAACAAATTTAACGATTTTAAAAAATTGAATCTTATTGAATGTTTATCTGGCAGGATAACAATATAATTGAAAATTGAGGAAAAAAAACAGATTTATTTTATCTTCTTTTTATTATTATTGTTGTTATGATTTTTAACCTGAAACATAAACGCCTCGAGTCTTGTTCTAAAACTTATATCATTCTGCTGTCCGTCGTAAAAAAGATTGATCCATGGAACATTATTCAAATCCTCACAAATTTTCTTCGATAGTGCAGTAACTATCGACCCCGGCATACACGTAAAAGGACTTACATTTGCTATCCCCGAAGCACCCTTTTTATAGTAGTCTACAGCTTTCCCTACACTGAGAATTGCCTCCCCGCCAAAAGAATGATGCATATAATCCGAACTGTTCTCAAGAATCTCTTTTATCGGAGGGTCATAATTATATCGAAGTTCGTCCTTAAATGTATGCATAATCTTATGTTCGGCTCGTGTTTGAACCATATCGGTAAACAAGCCAATAAAATATTTTTTATAATCTTTTTCTTCAAGCCCATCTACAATCATCCTGTTGTTTGTATAAAATATCCACTCTGCCATAGGAGCCAGCCATACCTCTCCGCCAAGTTCTTCTATCTGTCTGATTAGATTGCTGTTGCTGAATTTATTATGCCTTAAATATATCTCTCCTACCACTCCGACAACAGGTTTCCCATATGAATTTAATGTAGGAATAGACCTCATTCTTCTCTTTATATTTTCAACAGTTCCTACAAGGTCTCCATTCTTTTCTATATTTTCCGATAATTCCATAAGACATTCCCAATAAACCTTGTCGGTCTCACCCTTATTTACCTCATAGGGTCTGATTTCCCTCATCATTTTTTCCAATGCATCTACTGCAATTATACCATACCACCCCTTCTTTCGAAAACTGCTGTCAACTTCACCAAAGTTTCTATAAGAATCATTACCGTCCGGTGACATTATAACTACATCATCATAACCAAATTCTTTTAAGATTATTTTCTGCAACGAGCAATATTGTCCGAATCTGCATGGACCCGAGGCTGTCGGCATAAAGAATGCAGAATTTTTTACATCAAAATCAGGGCTTTGTATTTTCCTTACAATATCACCAGTCGTAACTATACAGGGATAGCATTCCTTTCCGGATGTATATCTTCTTCCCAAATCGGAAGATTCAACAGTCGGATGAGGAAGAGCTTCGGCATCTATCCCGCAGCTCCTGAAAGCAGCAACTATAACATGAGAATGGTCACACATATCGGGAATATACAGTTTTTTCAATCTTTTATTATTTTCAACTATCTCGGGAACTTCTAATTTTAAATTCTTACTCTTAATACTCACTATACTATCAAGAAAAGCCTCACATCTCGTTAAAACTCCGGCATCCGCTGTATGTTCATCAAGTTCTAACTGTAGATAGGGCATCTCACCCATATTGTACTGAAATATATGATTAATCATCGAATCAGGTCCGCAGCCAAAATTTGTTATATACACACAAAATAAATTTTCATATCTCTTTACCAGTTCAGATACACTTAATATTCTCTGCCCATATTTCCAGTACATATTCGGATATTTATGCCATGTCTTAACTGTTTCTACCCTCAAACAATCCATCGGAAGTGTAACCATCCCCAGGTCTTTAAATTTTCTCGGAATAGTCATATTTAATCCTTCATCACAGGTATTATACGAACGACCTACAAGAATTAACACCTTTTCATATTTACCCTTTTCCAGGTCAGCTAAGACCTCATCACCAATCCTCTTAAGCTCTTGATTAAACGCTCTATCCGCCTCCTCAGCATCACTTATAGCTTTTATTATCTTCGATTTCTTTATCCCAAACTTCTTAAAAACTTTTGTTAATTCATTCTCAATTAACTTTTCCCCTATTTGATAATTCAAATGAGGTTCTATAATTTTCACACCGCTCCTGCTGAAATCAATTCCACTTCTCAAAGTATATGGAATTGACTGGATGTATGGACAGTTATAAGAATTAGAAAAATTAGGCGACAAAAACGGCTGGCTTATTAAACTCGGCAGAAAAATATAATCAATATCCTTTTTCATTAGATTAACTACATGACCAAAAGCAGCCTTTACCGGTAGACAGAATTCCGCTGTAACATAATCCGCACTATCTTCAACAATCCCCTTTGAAGTCCTGTCAGAAAGAACAACCTCCCATCCAATAGATTTAAAAAACGTCTTCCAATAAGGAAAATTCTCAAAAAACTGGAGGATTCTTGGAATTCCCACCCTTGGTTTATCTGTTTTTCTGCCGTCTTCTTTTTCCTTTTGTAAAATCCTCCCGGATTCAACTCTATCATAAAACTCCCCAAGCAGTAACTCTTCTCTCTTTTTAAATATATCGGGCAGATTTTCTCCAAGTGATATTTTTTTATCAAAATCGTATCTTTCACATCTGCTGCCATAAAAGAGAGGTTTTTCATTCTCCATCTTCACCATCTTTACTTCGCAGCGGTTAGAGCATTTCTTACAAATAAAAGACCTCAGAGAATATTCCCTGTTTGAAAAATCAAATCCCTTAAATCCGCTTACAGTCCCATCACTGTTCTCCATTGCAAGTATTGCAATTCCAATGGCTCCGATAACATCATTATTTGGGGGTACCGTTATTTTTTTATCCAGAATCTTTTCAAATGCCGCAACTACCGCTTTATTATTTGCAGTTCCCCCCTGAAAGAAAATATTATCACCAATATTATTTTTCACAACAACCCTGTTCAAGTAATTCTGTACAATCGAATATGCCAGTCCGGAAACAAGTTCTTCTTTGGAAGCACCCGCCTGCTGATGAGTCACAAGGTCGGATTCAATAAACACCGTACACCTCTCACCAAATCTGGAAGGACAATCGCATTTCATCGCAGTCTCTTCAAATTCCTTCTTTATATTTAAGTTCAATTTCTCCGCCTGCTCTTCAAGAAAAGAACCCGTTCCTGCGGCACATACTTTATTCATCTCAAAGTTTACAACAACCCCGTTATCAATCGAGATATACTTAGAATCCTGACCCCCTATCTCAAAAATCGTATCGACCTTCCTATCAACCTCGATAGCACCTTTTGCATGTGCGGTAATCTCATTCCTGACTATGTCTGCACCAACAAGGTCACCAATCATATATCTTCCCGAACCGGTTGTTCCGGCACCCCTAATAACTGTTTTATATCCAATCTCCTCACCGATTTCCCTTAATCCACGCTTCACTGCTTCAATAGGTCTTCCCGCTGTCGGAAGATACCTGCTTGCAAGAAGATTTTTATTCTTATCTATTAACACAACATTAGTACTGACAGAACCCACATCAATCCCAAGATATGCATCTATACTTTCGGACTGAAAAATCCCGGAATCAAGCTTGCACGGTTCAACAATCTCTGACTTTTCAAGATTAAGTCTATTAAGATTGCTTGTAAACTTCCTCGACGTCTTATTATAATTCCCGATTTTTTCAAGACCTATAAATCCCCTGCTTTTCTTTTCTTCTATTTCAATCAATGCAGCCCCGATTGCTCCAAGACAATCATAATATTCCAGAATAACTAAACCTTCATCATCAAGCTCAAGAATTTCCTTAAATGCCCTTACCATACCCTTATTAGAAGCAACACCACCCACAAAAGCAACCGGTTTAATAATCTTTTTACCTCTTGCAATTGTACTTTTGAAATTTCTTGCCACAGCAAAGCAAAGTCCGGCAACAATATCATAATCAGGTGTGCCAATCTGCTGAAGATGTATCATATCAGATTTCGCAAAAACCGAACATCTCCCTGCAACATGGGGAGGATTCTCTGATTTTAAAGATAATTCGCCAAACTCATCTTCAATATTAATCCCAAGTCTCGATGCCTGCTGGTCAAGAAATGAGCCCGTGCCCGCAGCACAAACCGCATTCATTTCAAACTCTTTTAAATATATCCCGTCATCATTCTCTTTCTGTTCAGTATTAAGAAGCATAAACTTTGAATCTTCACCGCCAAGCTCAATTACAGTTTTTATTTGAGGATATAACCGTCCCACCGCCTTTGTTACGGCGATAACTTCATTATTAAATCCGGCTCCCAGCAGCTCAGAAATTATCTCTCCGGCTGAACCGGTTACCGAAATCCCGGAAATCCTCTCTTGACTATACTTTTCCAATATCTTTTGAAAAACTCCTATAACCGTTTCTATCAGCTGACCATAATGCCTGATATAATCAGTATCATAAATCTTACCATCGTTTCCCAGAACCGCAGTATTTACACTTACCGAACCTACATCTATTCCAATAACTATGTTATCATCAACGCTCATTAGTATATATAACCTCTCCTTAAATTTTTCAGAACTTCAGAAAAATATAAAAACTCATCCCAAAAATACTTAAAAAAGTTTGATATAAGAAAAACAAAAAATGAATGGTATAAATATGAAAATATTAGTTCTAAAATTTAATAAAAGTTATAAGAATTGTCAATAAAAAAATAATTATATGTATAATAAAATTTTTTTATTAATAAAAATTTCCCTGCCTAAAAATTTATTCATTTTTTATTACTTCATTGTTTCATTCTTATAAAAAAAGGCACAATAAAACTGTGCCTTCATTAAAAAAATTTATAAAAAACCGGAACCGTCTAAAAAATTTTATATCGTAACATTTACATTAATGCCCAATGACTTTTGAAGAGCAACTGCTTTTCGCCCAAGCGTTTTAAGGTCCGGCTTTTGTTTATTATAAATAATATTTTTGAACTCACTTACAGTCCTCACCCCTGATTGAACAATGCCTCTTCTGCTCGGCTCACGGTTGAC
>JAUVVT010000407.1 GCA_030604505.1 bacterium
AAATTAGGTCATATTATTATCGAGCCCGATACCGGCGAATTAGCATGCGTCGAAGAAGGTATCGGGAGACTACCGGAAATTGAAAAGATTATTGCTCATATCAGCAAATACTTTGATTATCAGAACGAATTTAAAGGCAGGAAAATTCTGATAACCGCGGGCAGTACAATAGAACCGATTGACCCCGTTAGATATATAAGCAATTATTCAACCGGAAAAATGGGATTTGCAGTTGCCGAAGAAGCAAGTATGAAAGGCTGCAGGGTTACATTAATCAGCGGCTCCACATTCTTAAAACCGCCTTCTGGGGTAAAATATATCCCGGTTACAAATGCAAAGGATATGGCTGACGCAGTTAAAAAAGAGTTTCAGGAAAATGATATTCTCATAATGACCGCAGCAGTGAGTGATTATAGACCTGCAGAATTTTCCAATACTAAAATGAAAAGAGAAAAAGACAAAATCCGGATAGAACTCGTTAAAAATGAAGATATACTTGAATCGGTAGGAAAGAAAAAAGGTAATAAAATCACAGTCGGTTTTTCACTTGAGACCGACAACGAGGTTTCAAATTCTATAAAAAAACTAAAGAAAAAGAACCTTGATTTTATAGTAGTCAATAATCCCCTTATCGAAGGTGCCGGGTTTGAAAGTGATACAAATATTGTAAAGATAATTGACAAAGATGAAAATGTTGAATCCTTAAGAAAGATGTCAAAAAATGAACTCGCAGGGATAATTCTAAATAAAATCTTAAAAATATTGAATGACAGATAATAATAAAAAACTCGAATTAATTGAATTAACAAAAAGATATATCCTTCAGCAGAAAGATATTTACGGTGATGTATTGTGGGGCAACTTCAATTTGGAAAATAAGATTAATAAAAGAAAAAATGCAAAATATTCCTCATTGGAAGAAATGTATGATAATGTAAAGGACTGCCAAAAATGCGGATTAGCTTCCACAAGAACAAAGTTTGTTTTTGGCAAAGGATCTGGGGATGCAAAGTTAGTCCTTGTCGGGGAAGCACCCGGAAGAGATGAAGATTTAAAAGGAGAACCATTTGTCGGAAGGGCTGGACAGCTCCTGACAAAAATATTAAATGCAATTAATCTTAAAAGAGAAGAAGTCTATATCGCAAACGTTTTAAAATGCAGACCCCCAAACAACAGAGACCCTGTAGAAAGCGAGATGGAAATGTGTCTGCCTCACTTAAATGAACAGCTCAAGATTATAAAACCTGAAATTATATTATGTCTCGGCAGGGTTTCCGCACAATGTCTGCTCAAAACAAAAATGAGTATGAAAGAGCTTAGAGGCAAAGTTTATAGTTATCAAGGTATTAAAACACTGGTTACGTATCATCCCGCAGCACTTTTGAGAAATCCTCAGCTAAAAAAACCGACATGGGAAGATGTCCAATTTGTCAGAAAACTGTATGACGATGAATAATCATATTTACATTTTTTAAATAATTAAACATCAAAAATTAGAGAATTACTATTTTAAATTTCACAATCCTGTATGGACCACCCTCGGGTTGCCCTTACTTGATTTTTACTTTTTATACAACAAATTATCAATTATAATTATATAATAGGATATTAAGATATCATGAATTCAAAAGAAGACATAGTAGGCCGTATGCCCCCTCAGGCACCTGAAATCGAAGCCGCAATACTTGGCGCAATGATGCTGGAAAAGGATGCAGTATATAAAGTCATCGACCTCATTGATGAATCCTGTTTTTATAAAGAGTCGCACAGAAAAATATTTTCTGCAATGGTCTCTCTTTTTGAAAAGAATGAAGTAGCTGATATATTGACCGTCTCCGAAGAATTAAAAAAAAGAGAGCAGCTCGAAAAGGTGGGAGGGACATACTATTTAACTGAATGTGTAAATCAGGTAACGACAGCAGCAAACGTGGAGTTTCATTCAAAGCTTATCTTGGAAAAGTCGCTTCTCAGAAGACTTATCGAGGTGGGAACAAAGATTGTCGGAGAGAGCTATGACGGAACCGAAGAAGCGTATGACCTGCTGGATAGAGCAGAACAGATGATTTTCGATATATCGGAAAAAAGACTTCGAAAAGGATTTAGCGAAGTTAAGCCGTATCTTCACGATGCATTTGAAATGATGGACAGCTATAGAAAAAGAAAGGGTTTTATTACGGGCATTGCTTCGGGTTTTATAGAACTCGACAGCTATACATCAGGATTTCAGAATTCTGACCTTGTAATTGTAGCAGGAAGACCCTCTACGGGAAAGACCGCATTCTGTCTGAATATTGCACGAAACGCCGCCGTCGAGCATAAAGTCCCGGTAGCAATTTTCAGCCTCGAAATGGCAAGCCACCAGATAGCAATGCGGCTCTTATGCAGTGAAGCCGAACTGAGTTTACAGAGAGTGAGAACCGGCGCTTTTCCGCAAAGTGCCTGGACAAAATTATCAATGTCCGTTAATTCATTATCAGAAGCACCTATATTTATAGATGACTCCGGAAGTTTGAGTATTCTTGAAATAAGATCAAAAGCAAGAAGACTTAAGGCAGAAAAAGATATCGGACTTTTAGTAATTGATTACCTCCAACTTGTTTCAAGTCCTGGACATACAGAAAGCCGCGTTCAGGAAATCTCTATGATATCAAGGTCTCTCAAAGCACTTGCAAAAGAACTGAATATACCGGTCATCGCACTTTCACAGCTTTCGCGGGCAGTCGAAAAGAGAGGAGAAGGTGGAAGACCAATCTTGTCAGATTTAAGAGAATCAGGAGCAATCGAGCAGGATGCCGATGTTGTTATATTTATACACAGGCAGGAGTTGTATCTCGGACACAAAGAAGAAGATAAAGGTATTGCGGAAATCAATATTGCCAAACAAAGAAATGGTCCTGCGGGAGAAACAATAAAACTTGCATTCAGAAGAGATTTTGCGAAGTTTGGGGAGCTTGAGCCTTATAGAAAAGAAATACCAGTAG
>JAUVVT010000365.1 GCA_030604505.1 bacterium
CCGAAAAATATGGTGTTCGTGCTTTTGTAATGAATTATCCCAATAGGTTTGACTTATTGAAAAAAAAGGATGGATTCGGAATATGGCTACACGGTACTAATGAGCCAATCAGAGCTCGGCTGCCTTATAGTACTGAAGGTTGCGTAATTGTTAATAACAATGATATTATGGAATTATCCAATTATATTATCCTTAATAGAATCCCTATAATAGTTGAGGAAGAGCTTGATTACTTGAGCCTTGAGCAGGGCATGAATGATAAAAATGAAATGGGAAATTTCATAAATAATTGGATTGAAAGTTGGGAAGGCATGAATATAGATAAGTATATAGAAAATTATTCGAAACATTTTTATTCTCAGAAGAAAAACTGGAGAAGATGGAGAAATTATAAAAGAAGATTATTTAATAAATATTCGCATATCAATGTTGAAATTGGTGATTTAAGTATCATCGAAAAAGGAAACAATTATATATTAAACTTCAAACAAAGATTTATGTCAGACCAATATTCCGATTACGGAACAAAAAGACTTTATATAGTTAAAAATGATGGGAAATTTAATATTATAGGTGAGGAATGGGAAGAAGTGGAGCCTTTTTATGCTGATGTAAAAAGGGGAATTTCGAATGGAAAATGATATAATAACAGTTATGTTTGTGAGGCAGGGTGGTAAGATAAGGTCTGTTAAGTTAGAGATAAAAAAACTATTTTTTCTTGCTATCGGGGTAATCTCGCTTATAATTGCATTTGCAGGATTGTTGTACGGTTATTATTTCATTTGCCGTGAGAACAATAATTTAGTCGCAATGGTAGAAAATCTTGACCATTATAAAAATCAAGCGGTTTCAACTGAAGTTACCGATGATAAGAAGAATTCAGAAGAAGGTGTTGTAAGAGAGGTAACAGAAGATAAGAAAGAAATAGAGGCAAAAAAGGAAGTTAAAGAAAGTCAAGCAAGATTGGTTGAAAATCTAAACGGTAAACTTGAAGAGAGCTTTTCTGTTGATTCCAGCTCTCCGCAAGAAGTCAGAATAGAAGATTTTCAGATTGAAAAAAGCGGTAAAAATCAGGGAATAAAGGTTCTTTTCAAAATATTTAATGTAAATCAAACTTCAAGGATTATTGGATTCTGGGTATTGGTTGGTGAAGATAAAAAGAAGGATACTGTGGTTTATAGAAGTTATCCAAAAAATGTATTGAATAAGGATGGGAAACTATTAAATTCTATGAGAGCAAATCCTTCTATAATAACCTGGTTTTCAATAGAAAGATTTAAGCCAGTTAGGGGTATATTTGAATTTGATAATGAATTTACTGATTATGACGCAATTTATATTGATGTATATTCAAATAAAGGTGAGTTACTCTTAAGAAGTAAATATAATAGATGGATAATAACAGCATAGTTTCTAATGAAAATTTATATTTTTGGAAAATCCTTCATATTTTCCTTCACATCATTTTTTTCAAATTTACTGTATCTTGAAAAAAATATCCTAAAAATCCCTTCAAGATTTGTAGTTTTATATCTTTTATTAATATTTCCTTTCATTGATTCATTATTGTCTGGAAGTAATGCAGAGTTTAAAAGAGAGGCATTGTTTGAAAATACCGAATATGAGTTAAATATTTATCATATTTACGGGAGAGAAGATGGTAAAACTATGCTGATTATCGGCGGTATGCATAATGAACCTGGAGGCTATCTGACAGCCGATAAATATGTAAATATATCTCTGGAAAAGGGAAATCTGATAGTTGTTCCAAGAGCAAATTTTAATACGATTATCCACAATGATAGAGCCGCTGGCGGTGATATGAATCGTAAATTCGCTCAAAATGGAAAACCAACTGATTATTATGAGGTAATTGTTGAAAAGATTAAACAATTAATGTCTGACAGCGATATAGTTCTGAATCTTCATGAAGGAAGCGGCTTTTATATTGAAACTTACGTTGATAAACTGAGAAACCCTAAGCGATATGGACAATCTATTATAGCCGACAGCGATAAATATTTTTCAAAGAAAAATAACAATTATATTTATCTTGAAGAGATTGCAAGAAAAATACTTGAATCTGTTAATAGTGAAATTGAAAATAAAAAATATCATTTTCGGTTTAACAACCATCGTACTTCAGATGAAAAAACCCTGCACAAAGAACAGAGACTCTCTGCAACATATTATGCATTAACTAATTTAGAAATTCCTGCTTTCGGATTGGAAGTTTCCAAAGAACTCCCTAATATTGAGATTAAAGTTAAATATTTAAGCCAGGTTATTAATGAGTTTATGAAGGAATTTGATATTATACCTGAGTATCCCGGGAGTAATATTGATAATCCGGTCTTAAAATTTTTAAATGTTTTAGTAAATAATGAAATGAGTTTAAGTTTAAAGAATAATGAAACCTTTTATGTAAATCCCGGAGATGAAATTGAAATAACTCATATAGAAACAAATTATGATAGGGGTATATATGCGGATATAAAAGGATATGGTAATGCTCAGGATTTTGCAAAAAAATTTAAGGTCTATAAGGATGCTGTGATTATTATTGGAAAAGACTATACTCAGTGCGGAAATGTGTATATGGCTTTGAAAAAAGGTAAACAGGATGATGAAATAAGCACAAGTGAAGATTATTTCTTAATCAGTATAAATAATAGATTAAAGAAAATTTTTTCCAATGAGGAGATAAATGTTATAAAAGGAGATATTATAAAAATTGTTGATATATCTCCTTCGTTAAAACGGTTTGGCAATGTAAAAGTTAATTTTTACGGATATGTGGCACCGGATAAATCTGCAGAAGACAGAGGATATAGTATTAATACTAAAAATGACCTGCTTCCAAATTATTCTGTCAACAAAAAAGGCAAAAAATATGAAATTAGAGTCGAAGACTGGAAAGGAGGAAACCTTAAAATATTAAAAAAGATAAATGTAAATATTTTGGAACCAAAACTCGAATATATCGCTTTGATTGTAAATGGAAATAAAAAACTATGGTTTTATGATAATGAAGTTATAAATCTATCACATAATGATTATATTAGAATTATTGACGTTAAAACTAATTTATCTAACAATGAAGATTATGGTGTAAAGGTTAATTTTTATGGTTTTGTGGGTAGGGGTGATGCAAAGGATATGAATATGAATATAACATTTGATAGCCTTTTGAAGGAATACTCCATTGCGGGTAAAGGGGAAAGATATGAGATTCGGATTTCAATAGGAAATTATGTATTTGGAAAGATATATGTTGATATTTCTCCGAAAAATGTGACAAAATTGGACATACTTAATTATTAAGATTTCTCGGGAAGGGGTTCGAAATGCATTATGTCGGGATTGATTTAGGC
>JAUVVT010000251.1 GCA_030604505.1 bacterium
AGTCGTTGGACTTATTCCTGTATTTACAGAAATCAGGAAAAAGTTTTTTACCACTCCGTCCGGGATTAATAGTCCTATTAATTCTCCAAGAACAGCACCTATAAGAATCCCGAGAAAAATTATGAATACAAGTACTTTAAATTTTATCTTTCTCACAATATATATTCAGTAAAAGTGAAGTTGAACATTGATAATGAATTATAATTAATTAATATGTTAAACCGCAATAATTTTATTCATGAATAGAAACATCTGCTATTTCATCACCATTTTGGTTTCTAAATATATTGATAACCCATCTTATGATTCCATGAAAAATTAAAATTATCATCAGTGGAAATATTGCTTTGCCTTTGTAAAAAAGTATTATACCAAGGAAAATAAGTGCAAGTATGAATATTTTATTATTTTTTTTATCCTTCGTAAATTTGAATTTGGGAAGTTTATCATATTTTACATTACTGACCATTAATATCGATAATAAAAATATTATTGGAATAAATAGAATATTCAGCTTCATTGATTCCCAGAATTCAAAATTAACAATAACAAAAGATGCAATAGTAATAGCATAAAGCGGTATCGGAAGACCGAAGTATATCTCCTTTTTCAAAGTTGCGGGAGTAATATTAAACCTTGCAAGTCTGAATGCTCCGCATGCTAAGGGTATGAAACTTAAAAATATGCCTAAATTGCCTAACTGGTTAAAATATATAGTATAAACTAAAATTGAAGGTGCAATTCCAAAGGAAGTCAAATCAGCAAGGGAATCAAATTCTGTTCCGAATTTACTTCCCGTGTTTAACGAGCGTGCAATTTTTCCATCAAGTGCGTCACATACGGATGCCATAATTATTAACCAGGAACCGACAACATAATTTCCCTGAAGGATTTTTATAATTGCGAAAAATCCGCAAAACATATTTATCATTGTAAATAAATTTGGCAAAAATACCTTTTTATTCTGAATTTTTTTCATTTTTTAATACTCCAATAATGGTTTCACCACCAATAACTTTTTGTTTATTCTTAACTCTTATTTCAGTATATGCGGGCATTACAATATCAACACGTGAACCGAATTTTATTATGCCGAAACGGTTTCCCGTTTTCACTCTTTCACCTACTTCAAGTCTGTTAACTATTCTTCTCGCAAGAATTCCCGCGATCTGCTTAAAAAAGACCTTCTGTCCTCCTGTATTTATTCCTAGTGCGTAATTTTCATTGTCGGTAGAAGATTTTTTAAATAACGCAGGATGGAATTTACCCTTCTGGTATTGCAGATATTCAACTGTTCCGGATACTGGAATTCTATTTACATGAACATCAAATAAGGTTAAAAATATACTTACCATAATTCCTTTATCTTTCAAATATTCCTTTTCATAGACTTCCTCAATATTTACAATAGTTCCATCAGCAGCAGATAATACAGCATTTTCTACTATTGGCGTTTTTCTTTCAGGGTCTCTAAAGAAATATAACATTAAAAGGAAAATAATAAAAATAATTCCCAATGCTATACCTATTATATTACTTTTTTCTATAATAAACAACAAAAATAAAATTATTGCAGCTGTTCCTGCTGTAATTATAAAGGCAAAACCTTCTGTTGATATTTTCATATTAATTCTTAATATTTATTTTTTCCATTATAGTTTTGTAAATTTGACTGGCAGAATCCGGGTCGTTTTCTAAAGTTTCTAAATCATATCTTTGGTTTGAATGTATATCACAAAGGCTGCAGGTTTCAAGTGTAATTTCAGTACAAACGGCGATTTTTCCACTAATTCTGCCGAATTCAAGTTTAATATCGGCAAGTTTAAGCTCCCTTCTTTTGAAAAACGATTTTAATATTGCATTTATTTTTGAAGATATTCTTGCAATAGTCTTCATTTCTTCAGGATTTGCGTAATTTAAGGCATATATATGATATTCATTCACAAGGGGATTATTTAGCTTTTCATTTTTTAAATAATATTCTAAAATAGGATATTCCAAGATTTTATCGTCCGGTATCCCATACTTTTTACATAAATTGCCCGTGGCAATATTTCGAATAATTATTTTTATCGGAATTGGTTCATAAGGTTTTACAATTGTTTTTTTAACACCCTGTTTCTTTATAAAATATGTGGGTATATGATAACTTTCCAGAAATTCCAGTATTAATGCAGTAGTACCATTATTACATTCTCCCCTTGATGAAATTTTTTTCTTCTTTGATTTCTTAAATGGATTTTTATCTAAAAATTCAATAATCAATTGGTCATTTTTATTGTTCTTGTGTATTTTTTTTGAAGTATTGTTTTCTATAAGTTGTTGTTTTTTCAAGTTTATCTCCCTTTTTTTGAGATAAGAATAAAACTTATTATATTAATTTATTCCAACTCTTTTGAATATATGACCGATGTTTTTTGTGAAATTATCAAGTCTAAAACATTGTTCAATTTCTTCTGTTGAAAGAATATCCTTTATTTTCTTACATTCTAGTATAATCTCTTTTAATTCTTTTTTATTATTTCTGGCAGTCATTGCATTTTCTTGAACTATCTTATACGCCTCTTCTCTTGTGAGTCCCTTTTTAACAAGTTCTAACAGGAGAATTTGTGAAAAAATTAGTCCGTAAGAACGATTAATGTTTTCAAGCATTCTATCGGGATATACATTCATATTTTCAACAAGGTCTGTAAATAGGTGAAGTATATAATCGAGCAAAATAGTACTGTCCGGGATTATCACTCTCTCCACAGAAGAATGTGAGATATCTCTTTCATGCCACAGCGGAATGTTTTCCATAGCAGCCATTGCATTACTCCTCAGCAATCTTGCAAGTCCTGATATCCTTTCACATATTATAGGATTCTTTTTATGGGGCATTGCTGATGAGCCTTTTTGACCGCGGGAAAAAGATTCTTCTACTTCACCTACCTCGGTTCTGTGGAGATGTCTTATTTCGACTGCGAATTTTTCCAGAGACGAAGCAGTTATTGCAATAGCACTTAAAAATTCAGCATGACGGTCTCTCTGGATTATTTGATTTGAAGCATTTGCTGCGAACAAACCAAGTTCTTCGCAGACCATTAACTCTACTTTTGGGTCAATAAAAGCGTATGTTCCGACTGCTCCTGATATCTTGCCGACTGATATTATTTTAACTGCATTTTTTAGTCTTTCTAAATTTCGATTTATCTCTTCATACCATATTGCAAGTTTAAGTCCGAAAGTTATAGGTTCTGAAAACACTCCGTGTGTTCTGCCCATCATAATTGTGTTTTTAAACTCTAATGCTTTCTTCTTTAATATATTGGAAATATTTTCAAGTCTTGCTGTTAATTTTTCGCCTGCCTGTTTCATCATAAGTGCAAGTGATGTATCAAGCATATCAGATGAAGTCATTCCAAGATGAATGAATCTTGAATCTTCTCCAACATATTCCGCAACCGATGTCAAAAAGGCAATAACATCATGTTTTACTTCTTTTTCAATTTCATTGATTTTATCTATGTCAAAGGATGCTTTCTTTTCTATATTTTCCATTGCCTCTTCGGGAATAGCTCCCAATTTTGTATGTGCCCTGCATACAGCAAGTTCAACCTTAAGCCAGGTGTCGAACTTGTTTTTTTCCTCCCAGATTTTTCCCATTTCTTTTAATGTATACCGTTCTATCAATCTTTATTTCCTTTTTTTGTTTAAAGACTCAAGTTTAAAAGAAATATCAAGTTCATTATTATCCCTCGATATTTTTAAATTTATAACATCCCCGGGTCTGAAATCACTTTCGAAAAAGGTTTTTCTCAAAGAATCATAGTCATCAACATTTTCACCATTTAGGCCGATTACAATATCTCCAACCTTAATACCTGCTTTATCTGCCGGACAATTGCTGTCAACGCGTGTTATCAGGGTCCCTTTATTACTTTTAAGTCCAAGAGCATATCTATAGTATTGTGTTATATTATCAAAAATAAGGCCGGTATAAACCTTTCTGTCGATTTCTCCGTACTTTTTAAGGTCTGTTATTATTTCTTTAATTTTATTAATGGGTGTGGCAAAGCCGAGTCCGATAGAGCCTTCAGAATATCTGCCGCTGAAAATAAAGGCATTCATTCCAATAACCTCTCCAAAGCTGTTTACAAGTGGACCGCCGCTGTTGCCCGGATTAATCGAAGCATCCGTCTGAATCATATCCTGATATAATTTTTCCTGTCCCAAAGAAAAATCTCTGTCTTTTGCGCTTATAACTCCCACTGTTACAGCAGGTTCGTCATTATAATCAAACAATCCGAATGGATTTCCGAGTGCAATTATCCATTCGCCGACAATAATATCATCCGAGTTTCCCATTTTTATGTAAGGAAAGTTATCTCCTTCGACCTTTAATAAAGCAATATCAGTAACTTTATCCGTCCAAAAGTCGTGAACTTCATACTTTTCACCCTTCGTAGTGGTAATAATTATTTCTTTGGCGTTAT
>JAUVVT010000255.1 GCA_030604505.1 bacterium
GGGCTTAAATTACCTTGACACCGCTCCGGCTTATGGAAATACGTTGGGCGACAAGGGTTATGCGCTTGTGCTTAAAGGTTCATCGAAACGTGAAAAGGTATTCCTGAATACAAAAGTGAGTGCTTTTGATATTAATCGAAACGCTTTTTATAAAAAGATATTTGAAAGTCTGCCTGAATCAGAACAGAAAAAGATAAAAAATTCCGCTCAGGAACTTATCGAAAGACGCCGCATCACAGAATCAACATATATGGGGATGTATTTTAAGGGACAGCCTGGCGAGATTCAGGATGCCTACTTAAGCAATGTGATGGAGCAAAAATACGGAAACAAAATCGACAGGAAAAAAGAATACTATAGCACAATAATAAAATCGGTTGAAGAGAGTCTTAATAGATTGGGCACAGACTATCTCGACTTGCTTATGTGTCCGCATGGAGCTAATTCGCCGGAAGAACTGGAAATCAATGAAATCTCTGAAGCTTTTGAAAAATTAAAAAAGGACGGGAAAGTCAGATTCTTCGGTCTTTCAGCGCATACTGATCCTGCTGGTGTTCTGCGTGCTACTGTTCATTCCGGCAGGTATGATATGGCAATGATTGCATATAATATCATAAATGGTGCTTATGTCGAATCTATACTCTCCGAAGCGTATGAAAAAGATTTTGGGATTGTTGCAATGAAGGTGGCACGTGCGGTGTATACCGACAGAGATAATGTTCCTGTACCTAAAAGCAGAACAGAAAAGCTCAATCATGTTATCCCGGGTGAAATGAAAACACCTATGAAGACTTATCTCTGGGCACTGCAAAATCCGAATATAAGCTGTGTAGTCTCTTATATGCCCGATGCTGCACATATTAAAGATAACTTGCCTCTGGCGGGAAAGAAGATAAAGCTGGTACCACTGGAGCAGGAAAGCTAATGTAGATTGTTAAATTTTGGATTGGAACTAATTTTAGTATATTATCTCTTGATTGAGTAATACAACAAAATCATTCCACTTATTTTCAAATTGGGTTAATAGATATTTTTTCTCTTCTTTTAATTTGTTTAAGACTTCATTAAAAGTATTCGTATCGATTACCTGTTCGTTTTTGTCAGCAGTCTTGAACATCTGTAAGAATTCGATACCGATATCATCATCATGCCACTTTCCTAAAATCCGGTGTAAACCTCTTAATTCCTCATTCAGTTCGATTCTCAGGTCTAAATCGGGGAAACATTCCAGCAATATCTCTAAAGTATAACGTGTCTCCTTTAATAATATCCTGATTTGATGATATTTTTCCTCTCCGGAATCCTCATTATTCTTCAATTCGAACAATTTATCGATTAAATCATTAAAACGGTTTGCAGCCTTTGATTCAGCGGAATTTATTGGAATATCATTCGTTGCCTTTGCAATCATTTTTTTTCTTTTTGCCAGAGAATCGATGTCGAATTTGCTGCTGAATTCGGAAAATTGCATAATGGTATCTGTTTCTCTTTGCTTCAAAAAACTATTATAGCCGGGAAATTCCCTGTTTAACTTTTTTTCAAATTCTTTCGTCTGGTCCTGCTGAACGTGGACATCCCGAACTATTCCGGCAGCCTTGAATAACCGTCTGAATACCTTAAAGTTCTTTTTTGAATTAAATTCAGGATTTAGATATTCAATCAAATTAAAGAAGGCTCTCATCTGCTTGATTTCCACTCTCATATCGTGGAAACCCTCCGGGTCGGAATCTTTCACTGCAATAAGATAATTGTTTTTTATCTTATTATACCGTGACAGATAATGCTGTAATAATAAATTTTGAAACATAGTAATAGTATAAACACCAAGATAAAATAATACAATTTAGTTAATAATTTTACTTTTTAAAAATTCATAGATTTCAATTTGAGCTCTAAATTTATTATTGTATGGTTTTCTTTTATACCTGTTGTTAAGCTCTTTATTCCAGATTCTTGCTTTTGTATTATCATTCAATTGCAGGTCAATCATTTTTCTTAATTCTTCTTGAATCTCTTTATCAAAAATCGGGCATGCAACTTCGACTCTGTTATCTAAATTACGCGTCATCAGATCCGCCGAGGATATATAATAAACTTCTTTACCGTTATGATAAAAGATAAAGACTCGCGAATGTTCGAGATATTTATCTACAATGCTCACAGCTTCAATGTTTTCACTCAATCCCTTAACGCCTGGTATCAAGGAACATATTCCCCTGACAATTAATTTTATTTTTACACCTGCCTTGCCTGCTTCATAAAGTTTATCTATTATTTCCCGGTCTGATAGACTATTTGTTTTTAATATGCAATAAGCTTCTTTCCCCTCTTTTGCATTTTTAATTTCAAAATCAATTAATTTAATTATCTTTTTCCTCATATTAAAAGGCGATACACATAAAAATTTGAATTTTACTTTTTTATAATTATCCTCTAAAAAATCAAAGACCTTTTTTACTTCATTGGTAATTTTTTTATTAGCGGTAAAAAAACTATCATCACAATATAACCTTGCAGTCTTCTCATTGAAATTGCCGGTTCCAATATGTGCATACTGAACCAATTTCCCATTTTCTTTTCTTGTGATAAAACACAGTTTGGAATGAACTTTTAAACCTAAGACTCCGGTAATAACTCTTGCTCCCTCTTCTTCTAATCTTCTTGTCCAGTAGATGTTTGCTTCTTCATCAAACCTCGCCTGCAATTCCATAACCACAGTTACGGATTTACCATTCTTAACCGCATTTATCAGGGAATTAACTACATTTGACATTTTTGCAACTCTATAAAATATAATCTTTATGGATTTTACGTTTGGGTCAATCGAGGCTTCCCGCAGCAAATCAATGACATAATGAAAAGATTGATAAGGATAATGAAGGATAATATCCTTTTTCTTAATTGTGTTCAACATACATTTTTCCGGGTCGATGTCCGGATTAGGCAGCGGTGATGATGATTTATACTGTAAATCGGATGAGCCTATATTGGGAAAATTCATAAAATCCTTAAAATTGTGGTATCTGCTTCCGGGTATGATATTATCTTCATCACTAATATTAAAACCCTTGATTAAAAGTTGTAGCAGGCTCTCGGGCATCTTTATATCATAAATAAAGCGTACCGGCGAGCCTATCTTTCTCTGTTTTAAACTCTTGGACATCTTTTCAATAAAACTCTGTGAAATGTCATTATCGATATCTAATTCCGCGTCTCTGGTTAATTTTATCGTATATGCTTCAAATGTTGAATAATCAAATGTCATAAATATATCCTGAAGGCAAAATCTAATGACATCATCAAGTAATATAATATATTTATTATCTTTCATTTGAGGTAAAACCAAAAACCGTGAGAGCACCTCTGTAGGAACTTCTATTATTGCACATTCCTTTTCCTTTTTATCATAGCCCTTGGACAGGTCAACAGCCAAATATATTGCCTGGTCTCTCAAAAAAGGTAATTTTTCTACCTGATTAACCATAATCGGCACAAGGGTTGGGCGAACTTCTTGATGAAAATAATTTTTTACAAATTGTCCCTGTCTGCTCGTTAATTCTTTTTCGTTTACTATAAATATTTTATTCTTTGCTAATTCTTTTAAAATATTCTGATAAATACCTTCAAATTTCTTTGCTTGTTCTATAACTATATCATGTACAGTATTTAAAATATCTTTCGGCTTACCACCTATTAGTGCCTTCGGTTTTTTACCTAATGCCGCGACTCTCTTAAGCGTTGCCACTCTTACACGGAAAAACTCATCTAAATTGGAAGAAAATATTCCCAAGAATTTAATTCTTTCTATCAAAGGAACAGTGGGGTCAATGGCTTCCTGCAAAACCCTTTCATTAAATGAAAGCCAACTAACATCCCTGCTTATATATCTGCTGTCCTTTTTTGCCATAATTATAAAGATATTTTTTATTATATGTGCAGGAGATAAATATCTCTCTGCATTTTACTTATTGCATTAATATACTATTTAAAAAACACGAACACATAAATTGGACTATGTTTTATCGGTTTTAGATTTCTTCAAAATTTTCACAAATTTTTTTGCCAGTTGCTTACTTTCTTTTTTGAAAAACTTACTATCATTTTCCGAAATATTAATTTCTTTTTCCTTAAAAATATCAACTAATTTCTCAAAGATTTTCGATTCTAATTCCTTTTTGACATTTTTAACTCCCACAGACTGCTGGGCAATATCTTTAGGATAATAATAAGATTTTAAGATACCCTTCCCCTTATAGATTCTTTTCCAGTCATTTCTATAAAAATTGATATAGAGCATACCCGCTTTCGGCATATATTCATTAAAATCTTTTATTAAATAACCGGCAAAATCAGAAAAAGAAGGGTCATGCCCGAATAACATAACAGAACCGTACTTATTGTCCACATTTTTTACAATTCTTAATAATGTATGGTAACCTGAACTATA
>JAUVVT010000240.1 GCA_030604505.1 bacterium
ACAGCTTTAAAAGATTTCGCACGGGAAGGACACATAGGCCTCCAAGACCACGGAAGTCCTGTCTGGTTTCGCAGTATAAAAATAAAAGAATTGTAATTTATTGACACCCAACGAAAATTGAAATGTTATTTGGAACACTTGTATTTCCTGTTAAATGGAAATGTTATAGATTTCCGTGTTTAACAATTATAAATACAAAAGTGATAAGGTAAATTTTTAATAACAAAAGACATCTGTTGCTCAAGTAGTATCAACGATTGTCCGTTAAATTACTTACAAAAATGTATTTAATGTAAGAACAGAACAGTATTCTGTCCTTATAATATAAAAATATAAAATAGTATGTGTCAGGTATATTACGAAGTCAAATACCTGACATTTTTTTTATGCCATATCAATTTTCAGGTAATTATCAAAAAAAATCAGAAAGACCCAAATTTTAAATTCTACAAATGTGTTATTAAAAAAATTTAACTGATATCTTTGAAAGATTTATCACATAAAAATAGTATTATACAATAAGTTAGAAATATTTACAAACATAAAAGTTAAATTTTATCGGAGAGAAAACTAATTGTCATTGTAATTATTCGGTATTTTTATCATTCTCTGCACCATATATTATTGTTTTTGCAATACTTCTTATTTTATAAATTGGAAATTTACCCTGATTACTTTCAAACTTGGATTACAACTTTCTGAAAAAAAAAGTAATCCGGCATCATAGGTTACTTCACCTCCTTTAAAATCAACTTCAAGTTTTTTGTCAAAAATGCTTGTGAAAAGCATCATTTGTTTCGTATATTGTATCATTGTTATTGCATATACTTGGTTTCTTTTTCATTTTTACACTAACCTAACATAATTTTAAATTTATTTAGGTATCAGGGTTCAGGATACAGGATTTATCAATGTGTGTGGAAATTTTTCTGTTTTTTTTGCGGTAAAATTTAACCGAACATTAATCTCTATCGAGGAGGGAAAATGAAAAGAGATATAAATCAAAGGTCATTTCCAGAAAAGATAAACAAAAAAGCAGGAATCAGATTAATTGAAAATGGAGTTTTTGAAGGAATGGAGCCTATTATGAAAGAAAATATTCAAAGGGCTGCAAAAATCCTGATGGATTGGAAAGGAGATTCCTATACCTTTGGGACTAGTGAGGATGTATTGAATAAAACAGGAGAATATGCGGGAAATTTCGGTAAAAAAGCCCTGGTCGTCGCCTCATTAGGGAAGATTTGGGTAAAAAAATTCCTCGAGAGGGTTCTCAATTCCCTAAAAGGTAATGGAATTGAATATGTAAATATATTTGATGCGAAGCCCAATGCTCCCAAAGAAGATGTTTATCGGATTGCTCTCTGGCTCTCCAAGACAAAATCGGATGTGATTGTTCCTATGGGTGGGGGCAGCACTATCGATGCGGCTAAAGCAGCAAGTATTCTTGTTAGTTACTCACCTTCCGAAGCAGTCAAGGAATTAGGTGCAAAAGAAGAAACAGCCTCCACCATAGAGCCATATTTTGGAACAGGAAATGTGTCAAAGATGAGAGAGAAAACATCGAAATCCATTATACCTATTTTAGCGATTCAGACTGCAGCCAGTTCTGCTGCACATCTTACTAAATATTCCAACATTACGAACCCTATAATCGGACAGAAGAAGCTCATAGTTGATGATGCCATTGTTCCCACAGCAGCGATCTTCGACTACAGCATAACACTTAATTCTCCCACAGAACTAACGCTTGATGGAGGCTTGGATGGGATTGCACACTGCTGGGAGGTTTTTATGGGAGCCACAGGAGAGAGTTATTATGAAAAGGTTAAAGAGATTACCCAATTGTCTATCTGGCTGATTGTTAAGGGACTTCAAAAGATACAAAAAGATGCAAAAGATACTGGAGCGAGGGTTGCCCTGGGGCTGGGCACGGACCTCGGGGGATATGCTATTATGTTAGGGGGAACCAGCGGTCCCCATCTGGGGAGTTTTTCTCTGGTGGACGTATGCAGTCATGGCAGGGCATGTTCGGTATTGAATCCTTATTATACAGTTCTATTCGCTGAAGCGATTCAGGAGCAGTTGAAAAGTATAGGAGATATCTATAAAGAGGCAGGATATATTAAAGAGAAACTGGAAGGGAAAAAGGGGAAAGATCTTGGACTATTAGCGGCAAGAGGGATGATCGAGTTTTCTAAAGCATTGGGTTTTCCGACGACTCTGAAGGAATTAGGGACTACAAAGAAACACCTTGAGAGGATGCTCACAGCGGCTAAAAATCCTCAGCTCAGGATGAAACTTCGGAACATGCCTACGCCTATGGATGTGGAGAGTGGGGATGTTGAACGCCTTATGAAGCCCACAATTGAGGCAGCATATTCGGGTGACCTGGACATTATCGTAAAGGAATGTTAATAGTCCCCTCAATAAATCGAGGGGTTAATGATATTTAATATTTATATTTCCAAGGAGAGGTTATGGATAGACGTACATTTATTAAAGGTATGGCTTCTTCAGTTGCTTTATCTTCTATACCGCAAAATATCAAAATTGGCAGTCCCCAAAAAAATCAGAATCATCCTAACATAATATTTATATTTTGTGATGACCTTGGTTATGGTGATTTAGGATGCTATGGCAATCCTGTTATCCGCACACCCCACCTGGATAAATTAGCATCTGAGGGGATGCGGTTCACCGATTTTTACGCAGCATCGCCCGTGTGTTCACCTTCCCGAGCAGGCACTATAACAGGAAGAATACCAAACCGCACTGGCATTTACGACTGGATTCCAGCTAACAGCGGCGTATATTTACGGATTGATGAAGTATCTGTTACGCGGATTCTCAAGAGTATGGGTTACACTACCTGTCATTCAGGCAAATGGCATTTAAACAGCCGATTTGACGGGTCTGAACCTACACCGAGCGAACACGGATTTGATTTCTGGTTTTCCACACAAAACAATGCCAACCCGAGTCACTATAATCCGGATAACTTTATTCGCAATGGAGAGACCGTTGGCGAGTTGAAAGGATACTCGAGTACAATAATCATTAATGAAGCCATTGAATTTATCCACCGTGTCTATCATCAGCCATTTGTCGTTTTCATCTGGTTTCATACACCACATGAGACAATAGCTACACCAGATGAATTTGTGGATTGGTACCCGGAGTTTGCAGACCGTACCAAATCTGAGTACTACGGGAATATCAGTCAAATGGACTATGAGGTGGGAAGATTGCTGCAGGTAATTGAAGACCTTAAACTAAAGGATAATACACTGGTAATGTTCACCAGTGATAATGGTCCGGAGATCTTACACCGCTATCGCGGTGCAATCCGTTCACACGGCCTGCCGGGGCCATTGAGGGGAATGAAACTGCATATATATGAAGGAGGTATTAGAGTTCCCGGAATACTCCGCTTTCCAGGGAATACACAGCCCGGTCAGGTATGCCATGAACCGACCAGTTGTGTGGATATACTGCCGACTTTTTGTGAGATTGCTGGAGCGAAAGTGCCTGACGATCGGGCAATCGATGGTACAAGCATTTTACCAATCTTTAAGGGGAAACCAATTCAAAGGCAAGTACCCCTATACTGGCAGTACGATAGGGCTCTGAGCAAACCAAAAATTGCTATCCGAGAAGGTGCATGGAAGCTACTTACTACTGCCGATTTGCAAGACTTTGAATTGTATAACTTGGAGGATGATTGGGGAGAAACAAAAAATCTTGCTAATAGTGAACCCAAGCGTGTTAAAACTATGGCAAAAATATTGAAGTGGATGCATAAAGATGTCAATCAGTAGAAAATAAAAGCAGGATTATGGTATGCAGCACAAACTTTATTATATCATACTATGAACAGTAATTTGTTAAATGGACCAGGTCAGTAGACTACAGAATAAATTTCTTGATTTATAATATTTAAAATATTAAATTTTCTATTTTATAAACATTCTTTACAATTTCAGATAGAAATTTTTTTGTTACCGGTAAATCTTAAATATTACAGCCTTTTTATAAAGATTATTTAAGAAAAAACATGAAATTATATGTTAAGGAATAATTTATGAATTTTATGCCTAAATGTATTGCGACAGCTATCGGGAGTTTTCCTTATAAAGAACCCGACAAAATAACAGAGAAAATATTCGAAACACTGTTAGATATACCAAACTGGGCACAGCTTCCTAATCTGAATTTTAGAGAAAGCATGTATATTCAATATAGTGAAGGTATGCCCTGTATTGTTATAGACGAAAACAAGGGGACGATTTACTTTGATACATCAGGGGATATCTACGAAAAACTTGACATATTTTATGAAAAATATGTAGAAAAAGATATCGATTATTTCGGTATAACGAGAGAATATTCTTCAGGATTTTATGCTTTTGAAAATCATTTGAAGAATCAGGATTTAGGAAAGATAAAGTTTTTGAAGGGTCAGGTTACAGGTCCTGTAAGTTTTGGTCTGACTGTAACAGATGAAAATAAAAGGGCAGCATTATACAATGAGGGGCTTGTAGATTCGATTGTCAAGTGCTGTGCAATGAAAGCGGCATGGCAGATAACGAGATTAAAAAGATTTTTTCAGAATATAATAATTTTTATCGATGAGCCGTACCTGAGTTCATTTGGCTCTGC
>JAUVVT010000244.1 GCA_030604505.1 bacterium
AGGTCTTTTAACAATTTAAATTTTTCATTTTTTAATTTGCCAAAAACGACGCGTTGGTACATCCACAAGAGATAAACAGCAGTAAATATGACACCTAAAGCCGCTAAAATTGCAAAGACTTTATTATTTAGAAATGTCCCGACAAGAATCAAGAATTCACCGACAAAACCATTTGTCCCCGGAAGTCCGAGAGATGAGAGCACCACGACCATAAAGAAAGCAGAGAATATTGGGATTTGTGATGCAAGACCTCCAAAATCTTCTATCATTCTTGTATGTGTTCTTTCATATATCATTCCAACAATCAAGAATAGAGCGCCTGTAGAAATTCCATGATTGACCATTTGTATAATTCCGCCCTGTATACCTGTTACATTAAAGGAGAATATTCCGAGCATAACAAAGCCCAAGTGGCTGACACTTGAGAAAGCGACAAGTTTTTTGAGGTCGGGCTGCACCATAGAAACCATTGCCCCATATAAGATTCCAATAACAGCAAGAACAGCAACAAGGTTGAACAATTCTTCTGAGGCGACCGGGAAGAGCGGTAAGCAGAACCTCAAGAAACCATAGGTTCCCATTTTCAGCAAAACTCCTGCCAATATTACGCTTCCGGCGGTGGGAGCTTCGACATGGGCATCGGGCAGCCATGTATGAAACGGGAAAATAGGAACTTTTATTGCAAACGCTATCCCGAATGCTAAAAACAACCATGTCTGAATATTGGGAGAAAGGTTTAAATTTTTAATTATAATGTTTATATCAAACGTATAGACACCGGTATATTTGTAATTGAGAAAATATAATGCAAGGATGCCGACTAACATCAAGACTCCACCGAACATAGTAAAGAGAAAGAATTTCACAGCGGCATAAATTCTTCGTGGTCCGCCCCAAATTCCAATCAGAAAATACATAGGGACAAGCATTGCTTCCCAGAATATATAAAACAGAATAAAATCCATCGAGAGAAATACACCCAAAATTCCTGTCTGGAGTATAAGATAAAATATCATAAATTTTTTAACCTGTTCTTTAATGGCATTCCAGGTTGAAAGAATAATGATAGGACCCAAGAATGTTGTAAGCATAACCAATAGAAGGCTTATACCGTCAACACCGAGATGGTAGTCGATTCCGAGAGATTTTATCCATTCCTTTTTAACAACAAACTGCATTCCCAAAACATACGGTTTGAATCTAACAAATAATATTAATGAAACGACAAAATCAATAATGGTTACCAGCAGTGTAAAAATACGGATAAATTTTACATTTTCGCTTCTGATAAATGCCAGAATAATCGTTCCTATAATAGGAATAAATAAAATATATGAAAGTAAATTATGCATATTCTTTAATTAGTAAATTAAATAATTTGTATTGTTTTAAGTTTCTAATGGTCTAAAAATTTATACTTTTTATTTAAAAATAAAATATCCAATAATTATTACAGTTCCTAAAATAAGGGATAAGGCGTATTCCTGAATATATCCGGTCTGTAATTTTCTCAATCTTTCTCCTGCCGAGAGGAAAACATTTGCTGTTCCGTTTACCAGTCCGTCAACGATTTTTATATCGACGGCTTTCCAGAATATATTTGAAATTTTTATGAATGGATTTATTATAACTGCTTGATATATTTCATCAACATAATATTTATTGAGAAGAAGTTTATATGACCTTGAGAATACATTCGCTATTTTTAAAGGAATATCTGTTTTTTTTAAATACATCTGGTGTACGATACTCCATCCAATCAGTACAACTATAATAGATATAAACATCAATATATATTCCAGACTAAGAGAATGCTCACCATTTGAAGTATCTCTTATAATATATTTTCTAAGTTCAAAAGACGGCTCTAAGAATTTTGCAAAACGGTTGCTTCCTCCTAATTTGTTTGGGATTCCGAACCATCCGCCCACTGCTGCAAAAAATCCAAGTATTACAAGCGGAATGGTCATAATTTTTGGCGACTCGTGAATACGATGTTCTTTTTCTGGTTTGAATCTTGAGCTTCCCAAAAATGTCATATAAAACAGCCGAAACATATAAAGCGCCGTCAAACCGGCAGTAGCAACACCGACCAACCATAATACACTATTACCCATAGGGCTCGAAAATGCATTCCACAAGATTTCATCCTTGCTGAAAAATCCTGAGAAACCCGGGATACCTGTAATAGCGAGGACGGCGACAAGAAATGTCCAGTACGTTACCGGCATATATTTTTTAAGTCCCCCCATATATCTTAAATCCTGTTCACCCGCAAGTCCATGAATAACACTTCCTGCCCCCAAAAACAGAAGTCCTTTAAAAAAAGCATGTGTCATAAGATGGAATATACCTGCGGAAAATGCGCCGACTCCAACGGCAAGAAACATATATCCGAGCTGGCTTATAGTTGAGTATGCAAGGACTCTTTTTATATCATTCTGAACCAGTCCAATAGTTGCGGCAAAGATTGCAGTGGCAACTCCAACAATTGCAACAATAGTCATTGTTAACGGAGCTGAAAGATAAAGTATATAGCATCTTGCTATCATATAGACACCTGCAGTTACCATAGTGGCAGCGTGTATAAGGGAACTCACGGGAGTGGGACCCTGCATCGCATCAGGCAGCCAAACATACAGGGGAAGCTGGGCGGATTTACCAACTGCCCCTACAAAAAGAAGAAGGGTTATCGCAACAATGATTGGGTTTCCTATACCAAGTTCCATTGCTCGGGTAAAAACCGTTCCGAAATCAAGAGAACGGAATTGTGCAAATATCAGAAGCATTCCGATTAGAAATCCGCAATCGCCGATTCTATTCACAATAAAAGCTTTTTTGCCAGCATCTGCATTTTTTTTATCTTCATACCAGAATACAATTAAAAGATATGAGCAAAGGCCAACACCTTCCCAACCGACAAACATAAGAAGGAAAGAATCAGCCAATACCAGAATAAGCATTGAAGCTACAAAAAGATTGATATAAGCAAAGTATCTTGCATATCCTGGGTCTTTGTGCATATAACCCACAGAATATATGTGAATCATAAATCCCACACCGGTAACAACCATAATCATAACAGCAGACAGACTATCAAGTGTCAATCCTGCTTCTACATTAAAATCACCGGCACCTATCCAGAAGAATAATCTTTGGAAATAAACTGTACCCGGTCGAGCTGAAATCAGTTTAGAGAGAAATATATAGGAGAGTAAAAAAGAAAATCCTATTACACTGCATCCGACCCAACTGACAAATTTATCCCCGAATTTCTTTCCCAAAAAACCGTTTGCAACAGCACCTGCAAGCGGGAAAAGTATTAATAAATATAATGTTGGTAGATATTCCAACCTTTAATCTCCTAAAAAGTTTTTTACCATTTTAAGATATTTATTTCATCAACATTTACGGTTTTCTTAATCCTGAATACTGCAATTATAAGAGCAAGTCCCACGGCGACCTCTGCGGCAGCCACAACCATAACCATCAGAACAAAAATCTGTCCGTCTATAGAATTTAAATATCTCGAGAATGCAATAAAGGTAAGATTGACCGCGTTCAGCATTAATTCAATCGACATAAAGATTACTATTACGTTCCTCCGCACCAGAACACCAATAACCCCGATTGTAAATAAAATTCCGCTAAGTATAAGATAATTATCTAAAGGTACCATAACTTTAATATTAATTAAATTAAATAATTTAAATTGTATTTTTTATCAAGGGCTTTGATATTTGCGAATTACAAATCGCCCTTATAAGTAAAACTCAAAATTTTCTTTTGGCAAGGACAATAACTCCAATCATTGCAACTAAAAGAACAAGGGAAGCGACTTCAAATGGAAATAAATATTTTGTATATAGAATCTTTCCAACTAATTCAACATTTCCTGTCTCAGCAACTACATCAGGAGTTAAATCACCTTTGATTCCTAAACCTTCTCTAAAGAAAATTACATATGTTAATTCAAAAAAAAGTATTATCGAGATTATAATACTAACGATTTTAAGATTCATCCGTTTAGAAAATACTTTTTCTTCATATTTGATATTAAGAAGCATAATTGCAAAAAGGAAGAGAATCATTATGGCGCCTGCATAAACAAGCACCTGTACAGCGGCAACGAACTGCGCATTAAGAAGTAAAAATAATACGGCAACCGAAAACAGAGTTAATATGAGAAATATAGCACTGTAAATCGGATTCTTTTGAGTAACTACAAGAACAGCTGCAGCTACGGCTAATGCTCCGAATATGTAAAACAGAAAAATCTCCAATTTTTTATTTTCCTTTTTTTTCTTTTATCTTTGAAAACGTCCCCGGTTCTCCTTTATAATACCCCTTAATAGTAAGGTCGTACATTTCGAGAAGTTTTTCTCTATCCCAGATCATTTCTTCTCTTGAATATACGGCGAAATCATAGATTTCAGTGAGTTCAATTGCTTCTTCTGGACATGCTTCTTCACAGAATCCGCAGTAAATACACCTCAGTATATTTATTTCAAATTTAATCGGGTACCGCTCACGGTCATCCCATGGTGCAGGTGCGGGAAGTATTGATATACAGTCCGATGGACAAGCCGATGCGCA
>JAUVVT010000140.1 GCA_030604505.1 bacterium
CATTAAAAAAAATCCCTTCCACATTACCCCCGATAAACACATACAATTAATCCCTGTTTTATCCTGTAAATCCTGTCAAAAAAATATTCTCTTTACACATCCATTACACTCATTCTCTATCCTGATACAACATCAGTAAAATTTCAATTGGGTATTCTCAAAGAAAAAACAAACGTATCCTCCGTATTATATCTAACAACAAAAAACAGAACTGCTTTCCCTTTATATTGTTTTAAAGCAGATTCGTACTCTTCTATTGAACTGATTTCAACATCCCCGATTTTCCAAATCATATCACCTTTTCTCAAACCCTTTTTAAATACCCGACTGTTATAATCCACATCCGAAATAACAACTCCTTTTCTTTTATTATCTCCCGAAAGATAATACTCCTTGGTTGCCTTTTCAACGGTCATTCCGATTGTTTTGTCTTCTTCTATTTTCTCGCTGATTAATTCACTTCTGTCTTCTGTTCTGGCTCGAAGTGCAACCGTAATATACTTCTTTATTCCCTTTCTAAAGATAGTAAGAACAACCTCGTCACCCGGATCCTTACTGGCTATTACGCTTTGCAGCTCGTTTCTTCTTATAACATTTTTACCATCTATTTCGATAATCACATCACTGATTTCAAGACCCGACTCCTCTGCCGCACCACCTTTGGTAAAACCCTGAATAATAACTCCCTCAGGTTTATCGAGTCCGTGTGCTTCCATATCATCTGTATCTAAAACATCACCAATCCTGATTCCAATATATCCTCTTGTTACCTCCCCGTGTCTCCTCAAATCCGATACAACATTCTTTATAATGTTTATCGGTATAGCAAAGGCATAGCCCTGGCTAAAACCGCTCTTAGACATTATTGCCGTATTAATTCCTATTACTTCTCCGTATATATTTATCAAGGGACCGCCGCTGTTTCCGGGATTAATCGCTGCATCCGTCTGTATAAAATTTTCTATTGAATAGTTATTTGTCCTGTTAATATTAATATTCCTTCCTATCCCGCTTACTATTCCCACAGTTACCGTAGAACTTAAATCCTGTGTCAAGGGACTCCCCACCGCTAAAACCCACTGACCAACCTCAACATTATCAGAATTCCCCAATACAACTACAGGAAGATTTTTTGCATTTATCTTCAAGAGTGCAATATCGGTATCCTTATCAGTCCCTACTACCTTTGCTTCGTATGTTTTGTTATCCGAAAGTTTTATTATATTTTTATCCGCCTTATCTATCACATGGTTATTTGTTATAATATACCCATCACTGCTGATAATTATACCCGAACCTAATCCCTCGAACCGGCGTTCATACTCCCTGTTCCTGTCGCCAAACGGACTGAAAAAATATCCGAACGGATTATTTCTTCTGGAAATCTTTATCTTCTTTTCTGTATTTATACTCACAACAGCAGGTATCACCTTCTTTGATATTGAAACAAAACTATTATTTAAACTTATCAAATCGGGAATATTCTCCGGGGGTTCCTCACTGCTTTCGGTATATATAACCTTCTTTACTAAATTTTCATTATGTACATACTCGTTATCCACCGAACCGCGGTCAATTGACAGGGCAAAATAAACCATTATTACAAAAACTGCCATAATTAATATTAATCTCTTCATTACAAATCCCAAATAATAAAATTAATGTTAAAATCTTTTTTTATTTTATTCAAATCCCCTTCCTACCTACCTATTACCCATTGCCTTTTGGCTCTTCCCCATTGCCTCTTGCCTCTTGGCTATTGCCTTCTCCCTCTTCAGCGCTGCCTTCCTCTTTTTTCTCTTCTTTCACATCTTCCTCTTGAGATTCTTCCTTTTTAGCTTCCTCCTCTTTCACTTCTTCTTTTGGAGACTCTTCTTTTTTGGTTTCTTCCTCTTTCGCTTCTTCTTTTGGAGATTCTTCCTTTTTAACTTCCTCTTCCTTTTTTGCAGCTTCGTCCTTCTTGGCTTCATCAATATAATTCAATCTCAGTTCTGTTAATACCTTTTGAAGCAAATTATCCTCTTCTGCGCTTAGATTTCCCTTTGTTTTATTTGAAAGCATACCAAGCATATCAATAGCAAACTTTGCCTCATCCATATTTCTCGCAATCTTATCAGTCATAGGATTCTTTATCTTGCCCATACCAATCATAGCTGTAGTTTGAAAATTTAAAATAAGAAACATAAAATTCTGATTGTCGAAACCTTGTGTCTCATCTGCCATATCATTCTCTCCATTTTAATTGTTAAATTTATATTCTTTTCCTTTACTCAAATTCTCCACACCTTTGTGCCTTTTCCCACTTGCCTATTGGCTATTGGCTATTCCCTATTGTCTTTTGTGAATTCAATCCCTTCCTCTAAGTATCAAAAGTCTCAAGAGATTAATAATAGCAACCGCAGCAGCAGCAACATAAGTGAGAGCAGCCGCATTCAGAACCTTTCTGGCTTTTGAAAGTTCATCCCCCTCCAGAAAACCGGCAGCCGCCAAAGACCTTATTGCCCTTCCCGAAGCATTAAATTCAACAGGAAGAGTAACAATCTGAAATAAAACAACAGCCGTAAACAAGATTATACCTATATCCAATAAAGAAGGAAGACTAAAAAGAATCCCGCCGATAACAAGAGGCCAGGCAAGAGAACTTCCAAAACTTGCAGCAGGAAGAACAGCATTCCTGATATTAAGGGGAAGATATTTATTCTGATGCTGAATTGCATGACCAACCTCATGCGCTGCCACACCAAGAGCCGCTATTGAGCTCCCTTTAAAATTATCGCTCGAAAGACGAAGAACCTTTTTGACGGGGTCATAGTGGTCTGTCAATTTGCCATGAGTCTCCTCAATCGGTATATCGCCAAGACCGTTGTTCTGGAGCAAATACTTCGCTACATCAACACCCCTGACTCCCCTTCTTGTCTTCACCCTGCTGTACTTCGAATAAGTGCTCCTTACCTTCTGCTGTGCATAAAGAGTCAATATAATTGCCGGTATAAGTAATATCATTGTTGGATCCCAGAAAAACATTAATACCTCCTATTTCTATAAAATTACCATTGTATCCAAAAAATTTATTATTATATTATTCCTAATTTAAATCACTCTGCTTTGCTAAATCCCAATTATAATTCTATAATTTAATATAAATTTAATATAAAAAAAATTTTTAACTTATCATAGTTTTTTATTCAAAAAATATATTAAAAATATTAACCCCAAATACCACAGGCAACGCAACGTAGGGGCGAACAACTTGCTCTCCTTATTTCGTAAAGTCAAACCGTTGAAACGGTTTTAAGCTCTGTATTGTTAACAACACCAAATTGAAGAGTAAGTGCATAAAGCACACGCATAAGCAATGAGCAAACTACTCCAACTCCTCCTTTACTAAAGGGAGATTAAGGGGGATATTCTAAAAATATTTTTTGTTTATTACTCCTTTTCACAAGTAAATAATCCCCAATTATAGCTTAAATTTGATGAAACTTGAAAAAATGGAGTATCCCCATATTATATCATTTAAACTTGATTTTTTGAACAATTTTGTTATATTTAAGTTAAATAAATTAGAAAAAATCAATTAAATATATAATTCTCCCGAAAAGTGCAAAAAAGAATAAAAATAACAAAAAAGAAAAATTCAACCACGGGAAAAAGTGGAAGAAAAAAATACACCACCATATCTCTGATTATACTAATATCCATATCAATCTGGGCATTCTTTTTTATTCAATACCTCAGCAAAGACCTCCCCTCATTAGAACAGCTCGAGAGATATAAGCCGAAGCTGGTAAGCAGGATTTATGCAGATAATGGAGAATTAATCCGCGAAATAACAGGCAGCGAAAATAGAGCACTTGTTCCTTTTGAAATGTTGCCGAAACCTCTTATAAATGCACTCATCGCCTATGAAGACAGAAACTTTTACAATCATTGGGGAGTTAACGTTTACAATTTTTTTGGCGCCCTATATAATAATATCACATCCCTCAGCTGGAAACGCGGATTCAGCACAATCACTATGCAGCTCGCACGGAATATGACATATATGACCAGAGAAAAACTCATCACGAGAAAAATCAAAGAAATACTCACCGCCCTGAAAATTGAACAAGCATACACAAAAAATGAAATACTTGCGATGTATTTCAACCAGTGCGATTTCGGAAGAAATACATTCGGAATCGCAACCACTGCAAACCATCACTTCAGCAAAAAAGTAGAAGACCTGAACCTGCATGAAAGCGCACTTCTTGTCGCATTATTAAAATCCACCAGCTCATACTCCCCGTTCAAAAATCCCGAACTCGCGCTAAAAAGAAGGAATATCGTCCTTAAAAGTATGCTCGATATGAACTATATTACTCAAAAAGAATACCTTGAAACAATAAAAAAGCCCATTGAATTAAACCCGGGTTCAAGAACTTTTAAAGGTAAAGCCCAATATTTTACCGAATATGTGAGGCAGTTATTAGAAGAAAAATCAGAAACACTCGGCATTGACCCGTACGAAGACGGATTATCGGTATACACAACATTAAACCCGAAACTTCAGGAAATCGCAGAACAATGCTTAATCTCTCGTGTGGATACCTTACAAGAAAATTACAGATGGCGAATCATAAGAGACTATGGAGATAAAGACCTGAACACAACCTTACAGGGAGCTTTTGTAGCAATAGACCCCAGAAACGGCAATATACTTGCGATGATTGGCGGTCGGGACTATAATCAATCTCCGTTCAACAGAGCCGTACAGTCAAAAAGACAGCCCGGATCGATATTCAAACCATTCGTATACACAGCGGCAATCGACAACGGATACTCACCCAACTGGGAACTCTGGAATCAGGGAGTCGCACTCCCCCAGTTCGACGGTACTATATGGAGACCTGAAAACTACGATAAAAAAAGAGGACGGCTCACCACTCTAAGAGAGGGATTAAGAAAATCTCTTAATTACATTGCTATCAGAGTAGTTCTCGAACTCACAAATCCAAAAACCGCTGTAAAATATGCACACGATATGGGGATAAACTCCGAATTGAGACCGGTTGAATCCATCGCTATGGGAACCTCTGAAGTCAATCTACTGGAAATCACATCCGCATTCGGAGTATTCCCGAATAAAGGGGTGCTTGTAAAACCTGTTGCAATACTGAGAATCGTTGACAGATTCGGAAAAGTTATCTATGAAGCAAAACCGGATATAAAAGAATCCATCTGCGAAGAAACCGCATATATTATGACAAATATGCTCCAGTCAGGATTCCAGCCGGGAGGAACAAGCCAAGCCATACCTACCGTCCACGAATTCAAAAGACCCGCAGCAGGAAAAACCGGCACAACCCAGGAATTTACTGATTCATGGTATATAGGATTCATACCGCAGCTCGTTGCTGGAACGTGGATCGGTTTTGATGACCCGCAGATAACACTCGGCGAAAAACAATCCGGAGCCGTTGTAGCACTGCCAATCTGGGCAAACTTTATGAAAACCGCATGCGACTCGCTGCTGATTCCTGTGGAAGATTTTGAAGTGCCTGATGGCATTGTCGAACTTGAAATCTGTAAAGAAACAAAACAAATCGCCACAAAATACTGCCCAAACGCTTATAAAGAAATCTTTAACATAAAATACGCCCCCACGCAAATATGCCCTACCCATAATTTCACATCTCAGTAAAAAAAATCACAAAACACAGAGAAGATGTTTTATTTTGTCTCATTTTGTCTCATTTTGTGCCATTTTGTGTCAATTTGTGTCAGTTTTGGGATGTTTTTGAGGCAAATGAGACAGTTATGTTATTAAATATCAAGAAATTACATTGTTTGTCTCACTTTTTTTAACTTTTTTAACTTTTTTACCAATGAGAACGCCCACAGGGCAGGCAGAGAACATCCACAGGACAGGCAGAGTGTTTATCTAAGGTTTTGTATTGTCGGGTCATATTCGTAAATATAATTATTTATTTATGATTTGTTA
>JAUVVT010000269.1 GCA_030604505.1 bacterium
ATCAGCATACGGGGATTGATCTCTGCAGTATTTATCATGCTCTTTTTCTCCTTTTGAATAATAGACCCTTATATATTCTTGTATAATTTGTTTATATTATTTTCCGAATTTCCCAATCACAATCCTTAATAATATGATTTTTTTTTAATCTAAAGTAATGTATGATACAATCCTCATCAGGATTTTTTATCAGAAGTAGCAGTCAGTCAACTATTACATACTCAAAAAGAAGAAGAGAAGCCGTAAAATAAATTACATCGATTCCGATTAACCTCTGAATCCACAGGTATAAAAATTCCCGACCGGTTCCCATCAATATATATGAAGTTGCCTCCACCGAACCGATTATAACAGGAACTGCAACAGGAAACAAAAGAAGCGGCAGCATTATTTCCCTCATTCTCGTATTTGCCGAAACGGCAGAAAATATTGTCCCGACAGATATAAATCCCGCAGTTCCAAGAACCATAATCAAAAACAGAACAGGCAGTTCATAAAATATATTTAAATTAAAAAATATAATAAAAAAAGGAATCAAAATTATTTCAAATATCAGCATTAAAAAAAAATTACTCAAAAACTTTCCGATAAATACCGCACTTCTATCAACAGGGGCAAGGATTATTCCTTCAATAGCGCTGTTCTCCTTTTCAATAGAAAAGGTCCTGTTCAATCCGAGAATACCGGAGAAAGTAAATGCAATCCATAGAATTCCTGATGCAATCTCGAGAGTCTCCTTTCTGCTTAAATCAAAAGCAAAGTTAAAAATTATGATAACAAGAAGCCCAAATACAAACATTGGAATAAAAGCATCCTTTGTCCGCAGTTCAATTCTTAAATCTTTTAAAAATAATACAAATACTTTCTTCAAGTAGTCCATTTTTATTTATTCAGAACTGACTATTTTTATATACAAATCTTTAAAATTGTCTGTATTCAATGCTTCTTTACTCTCATTATACACTATGCAACCTCTATCTATTACAGCAACCTTGTCGGCAATTTCCAATCCCTGATTAATATCGTGGGTTGTAATTACAGCATTTTTATTCTCTTTATGAACACCTTCAAGGATTTGATTTAAGACAGCGGAAGCTCTCTGGTCAAGCCCTGTATAAGGTTCATCAAGAAGAAGCAGAGATGGATTGTGCAAAAATGCTCTTGCAATAGCAAGACGCTGCTGCATACCCCTTGAAAAATTTCTTACAGGTTCAGACGCTCTCTTTTGAAGTCCAACTCTATTCAAAACATTTTCTATCTGAGACTCGTATTCTTCAATATCATAAAGTTGACCAAAGAATCTTAAATTCTCATAAGCAGTAAGGTCATTATATAAAAATGTATTATGAGAAATAAAGCCAATGCTTTTTCTTAATTTTTCCGGCTCATTATCTGCATCTATGCCGTCAATATAAATATTACCGGAATCTTGTTTTAAAAGCCCTGCAAATACCCTAAGCAGAGTTGTCTTACCCGCTCCGTTAGCGCCAAAAATCGTTAAAAACTCACCGGCTCCTAATTTCAGATTTATATCGGATAGGACTCGAAATCTGCCAAAATATTTGTTTATCTTTCTTACCTCAAAGCCATCTTTTTTATCTTCCAATTTAAACAGATCCTATATTATTTGATATTTTGTTCTCATTTTTTCTCAAAAATCGCACTTTTTGTGAGAATATACTCTCATTTTTTGAGAAAAATGTATCAAAAATTCTCATTTTTTATCACTTTTTATCACTTTTTATCACTTTTTATCACTTAAAGAAATATTCATTATTTATTGTATTTTAAGCATTTATCAGTATTTTTTTTATGCATTTTTTTATCAAAAAATCAAAGTTTTTTTTAAGATTATATAGAAAATAGAATTTCACAATAGTTATTATTATAAATAACATTATTTAAATATAATAAAATTTATCGGTAATGTCAAGGATTAAATTAGTATTATTACGAATATTTTGACAGGATGAACAGGATTAACCAGCTCTATTTGTTCTTGTTATATAAAAATTTTCTAAGAGAAATGCCAATAATTATTAAAATACTCAAAAAGGCAATAATAAAAAATGTAACCTTGTTAGAAAAAACGTGAACTGATGTAACTCTATGTTTTGTGGATTCTTTGGATTCTTCGCCGATGCCTCCAGAGATATCAAACTGTAACTCTGTTCCCTCTTTTATATTTTCAACATTATATATTTTATAATGATCAGCGGTATTTTCACCTGAAAACTTTAACATTTCACTTTCAATACCTATATTCGCCGGCGAAACTATTACCGAAAGATTATCTATATCATTTATTACTCTTTCAGAATATTTATACTTTTTTTCTGAATAATCAACAGCATACGATACACCAATTCGGGTATTTCCGGGTTTTATAGGATATGAAATACCGTAGATATCTTTTTCATCTGTCCTGCTGTATTTTTGATTTGTTGAAAGAGTCCCTGTTGAGACAGCAGCCCTTATAATTTTTTTTACATCGGGTGGAATAAAAAATCTAAAGGTAAAATCATCACTGTAAAATACCTTTTCGGGCTTTTTATTATTTATTATTTCGAATAATTTATCAATTATTAACTCATCATTAACCAATTTTATAATCATATGTTGAAATAAAACAGAAATTTTTTCTCTGGAATCAGTTTTATCGAAGACCGTTATATTTATGCTTGCCTCTCCCTTTTCATTAAACTTAAAAGAAGAACTATAAGTAACATCTTTATAAACAACCTGCAATAGATAAGACATATTAAGGTCTGTATCGATATCATCAATTCTGAACTTTCCCTCGATATTTTCAATCGTTTTTATATTTTTCATTCCCATTGATAAAACAAACAAAGTTATTTTATCAGCTTTTCCAGTTCCCCCGGTAGTTCCGTTAATTATTTCTCCTTCTAAAACTCCCTTTTCCTGTGCAATAACAGGATTTTGAAAACAAAAAAGAAGAATCATAATCCCATAGAAAAATGACATTTTTTTCATACTTGTTGTTGTTTTTAAATTTTCCCTATATTATACCCACACTGAGAACAGAATTTATTGTTAACAGAATTCTTCTTTCCGCAGCCGGGACATTTTATAATATTTTTACCAGCAATTGGGGGATGCCCATATTTTTCAAGATTTTTTGTTTCTTTATAAATTGTGTTTATCTCTTTAAAATAATCATCCCTGAGAAATTTATAATCATCTTCAGAAATCTTCCCCATCTGATAATCAAACTCTAAATCTGCTATATTTTTATTCAAAACTTCTGTTTTTCTTTCCAATTCAGCAAAATTTGAGGAGGTCTTTTTTGCTTCAAGTAATTCTTTATGTAATAATGGTAATAATATATAAACTACAGCTAATAGCGTAATGATGACTATAAATATTTCAACCATTGCTTTAATTGTTGTTTTTGTTTTTAAACGTTTTCTTTCTAAAATCGGGTAAAAATATTATCACGGATCCAACAGCAAGTACCCACGACCCTATCCATATCCACTTCACAAGAGGATTTAACAACACTTGAAGAACAACTTTATCACTATCCGGTATCTTGCCTGTATATATAATATAAATGTCCTCTGAAAGTGAAGAATGTATTCTTACTTCAGAAGTATTTTGATTACCTGCTTTATATAACCTTTTCTCAGGAACAAGCGATTTTATAACCTTTCCATCCTTTGATAACTCAAGTATCACCGATTCAGAAATGTAATTTAAATTATCCTCCACTTTAATATCATTACATAAAATTTTATAATTTTCTATACTTATGGAATCTCCTTTAGAAATCTCTTTCTTTATCTCGGTATTAAAAAAAGAGCCGGTAATTCCAATAAAAATAAAAATAATCCCAAGATGAACAATATAACCCCCGTATCTTCTCTTGTTATAATTGATAAGATTTATCAAGGCAATAAAAATATTCTCTTTTCTTACCCTTATTCTTGTTCTCACTCCTTTATAAAATTCCAATATAATTACAAAAAATACAAAAGCAATAATAGTGAAATAAATTAACGACTGAATATAATTTATCTTTAGTAAAACAAGGACAAAAAATAAAACCGCAGCCAATATTAACGGCATTAAAATATTCTTCATTAAGATTTTTAAAGAAGTCCTTCTGAAAGCCAAAAGGGGTGTTATACCGGCTAAAATAAGCAGAAAGATTCCGATAGGATAAAAAATTCTGTTAAAAAAAGGAGGACCAAGTGTTATTTTAATATCTACTAATGCCTCGGAGATTGTTGGAAAAATAGTTCCGTAAAATATTGCGGCGCATGCTCCGAGGAAAACAACATTGTTAAAGAGAAATCCGCTTTCACGTG
>JAUVVT010000096.1 GCA_030604505.1 bacterium
CATTGTAACCACCGGATTATGTTTTATAGCGGAATGCAGATGTTTATAATAGGTTTTCTCGTCTTCGCCTTTTATGGCATGAACCGGGATCTCATAATCTTTTACCAAAGATGCAGTAACATCATCCTGCGTTGAAAGCGGATTTGACGCACATAATACTATGTCGGCGCCTCCGGCTTTGAGTGTATAGGCAAGGTTTGCCGTCTCGGCTGTTACGTGTAAACACAGCGACATCTTTTTCCCATCGAGAGGTTTTTCTGAACTAAATCTTTCTCGTATTTTTTTCAAAACAGGCATATCGTTGTCTGCCCACTCGATTCTCTTTTTACCTTCTTCTGCCAAATTAATATCTTTTATGTCATATTCCATTTAAGCACTCCTGATACAAATTAATAAATGTTTAATCCCTTACTTCTTTTGAGAAATAAGTAAGCAAGAAAACTTGCTGTTAAATTTCCCCTCGTACGAGGGGAAATTTATTTAAAAGACTCAAATATGTCATTCCCGCGAAAGCGGGAATCTACTTTTTGTCAAACCATCTTTCAAAAGAAGTAAATTAAGCACTTTTCAGGTCTTCTATGCGGTCTGTCTTTTCCCAGGTAAAATCTTCCTCTTCTCTTCCGAAGTGTCCGTAAGCCGCTGTTTTCCTGTATATCGGTCTTCTTAAGTCCAATCTATCTATAATGCCTTTTGGTGTAAGGTCAAATGTTTTCAAGATAAGCTGCTGGATTTCATGGTCGCCTATAGTACCTGTTCCGAAGGAATTGGCATTAACCGAAACCGGTTCTCTCTGCCCGATAACATAGGCAATTTGGATTTCACATTTTCTTGCGAGACCCGCTGCAACTACATTTTTTGCAGCCCATCTCGCAGCGTAGGAACCCGACCTGTCTACCTTCGTCGGGTCTTTTCCGGAAAAACATCCTCCGCCGTGTCTTCCCCATCCGCCGTAAGTATCAACAATAATTTTCCTCCCGGTAACTCCGGCATCTCCCTGAGGACCACCAATAACAAATTTTCCCGTCCGATTAATATGGCAGATTAATTTGTCTTTGTCTATAAGTTCTGGTGGAAGAATTTCGAAAATTACTTTTTCTTTAATATCTTTTGTAAGCTGTTCATTCTCAACATCCGGTTCGTGCTGAGCTGCGATAACAACAGTCTCAATTTGTACTGGTTTATTATCTTCATAACGGACAGATACCTGGGTTTTCCCATCCGGTCTGAGGTAGGGAAGAATTCCCTGCTTTCTGACATCAGAAAGTCTTTTTGCCAGTTTGTGCGACATGATTATTGGAAGAGGCATTAGTTCCTCCGTTTCATCTGAAGCATATCCAAACATCAACCCTTGGTCACCAGCACCATCTCTATCAACACCCAAAGCTATATCCGGAGATTGTTTGTCTATGCTTTGAAGAACTGCACAGCTTTCATAGTCAAGTCCCCATTTACCGTTTATATATCCAATATCTTTTACTACTTCTCTTACAACCTTTGGAATGTCTATATAAGTTGTTGTGGTTATTTCTCCGCCAACCATAACCAATCCTGTGGTAACATAGGTTTCACAGGCTACCCTGCTCATTTTATCATCTGCTAAAGCAGCGTCAAGAACTCCATCTGAGATTTGGTCGGCAACCTTATCAGGATGTCCTTCAGTTACAGATTCTGAAGTGAAAATATACGAAGACATTGTTTGCTCCCGGGATAATTTGAAGTTTATTATTTGTTAAAAAATAACTTTTGTTGTACAACCTATGTTTAATGATAATTCTTTATTCTTCAAAAATACATCGTTTCCAATAATGGAGATTTTTAATACCATAAATTCTATATGAGAATTTTCTCCGATAATTGAATCTTTGATAACCGAATTTAAAATTTTTGTGCCATTACCAACGGTTACATAAGGTCCGATGACCGACTCAACAATTTCTGCGGAAGGAGAAATATAACACGGATCAATAATGGTTGAACCCGGAACATCTGTCTTTTCAGAAAATTTTTTAAGGATATATCTATGGGATTTGAAAAAATTTTCAGGGTTTCCACAATCATACCATCCCTCAATAGCGGATGTAGTAATCTTTTCCCCATTTTCAACCATATTCTGAATAGCATCGGTAATCTGGTATTCACCTTTTGTCTTAATGTCATTCTTGAAAAGATATTCAATAGAATCTTTTAGTCTATTTCCGTTCTTTATAAAATATATTCCCACTAAAGCAGTATTGCTGACCAATGTGTCCGGTTTCTCAACCAATCTTTCAACAAATCCTTTTTCATTGGAAACTACGACGCCAAATTTATGTGGGTCTTCTACCTCTTTCACACCGAGACATGTGTATTCACTGTTTAAAAACTTTTTCAGGTCTCCTTCAAACAGGGTGTCACCAAGAACTATCAAAATCGGTTCATCAGTAAATTCGTCGGATGCCATTTTAACAGCATGGGCTATACCTTTTAGCTCGGTTTGAAAAATGAACCTTATTTTAATCGAGAATCTCTCCTTAATATGCTTTTCTATTCTATCTCCTCCAGGATTCAGCACTAAATCAATCTCATCGATATCATTAGAAATCAGGTCTTCGATTATATAATCTATAATTGGTTTTTCCCCGAGCTTCATTAATATTTTCGGAGTGGTATAAGTATGAGGTCTCATCCTTGTGCCGACTCCTGCTGCAGGTATAATTGCTTTCATATTTTATCGGTATTTCCGTTTAAAAGTTAAATATTCTAACTGGGAAAAATATTTTTATTAAACTATAATTCTAACAAAAATATTTTATAAAGTCAATAATTTATATTTTGCTCAGCCTTTCTTTCAACACCATAATTTTATTAATAGGAGTAGGGTCAATTTTATTTATTATTGCAAGATAGTAACTGGTAAAATCCCCAAGGTACAAAAGTGAAAAAATCCTTGCTAATAGTGATTCACCTTTACTGTAAATCAGTTCTGTTTGGATATTTTCTTCTTTTAGAATTGATATTGTTATATCAATAGTTTTAAGTATTCTTTTATTAATTTCTTTATCTGTTAAAATTATTATCACCGGTTCGACTGTCTGGAATTTTTTCCATTCCCAGCCGATAATTTCATTGTGGTTTAGCTCGGTAAAATAGTTATTATATGCCATTCGTTTGCTGTTTTCGCAAAACTGACATTTCCACCTGTATCCAACAGAACCAAAAAATTGTTCTGAACAATAGATAACCGGTAGTTTGTTAATAAGCTTGTTTGCCAGTATAAGTGCAGGATTTTTTTCAGGGTAATCCATTTCAGAAAATTCTTTAGACTGGGATTTGAGAATATTGATTGTCTCTTCTATTTCGCTTGATTTGTCACCGATAATCCCAATTTTTGAAAGGGCAATTAGTGGAACTGCAAAGGAATAACCAATAGCATATCTTGGAGGCATACCGGAAGGAATAGTTATTGTCGGTATATTGTCTTTTAATGATATATCCTTAAGTTTCCCCCCACTTGTTATAGATATAATATTTGCCCCTGTTTGCCTTGCTTTATTGTATATATCGATAGTTTCTTCCGTATTTCCTGAATAACTCGACACAAAAATAAGTGTATTTTTCCCCACAAATTTGGGAATATCATAATTTCTTATTGTTATAAAGGGTAAATCTATTTCCGTATAAAGATAATCTTTTGTCAGAGCACCACCGATTGAAGAACCCCCCATACCGCTGAATACTATGTTATTTATCCCTGATTTTTCAATGGGTATCTCAATTCCCTTAAAAATCTCCACAGTGCGTTCGATTTGTTTATACAGATTTGCAAGGTCATCAAATCGATTTTCACTGTCTATGTTATTAATTTCTGATTTTTGAATAGATTTCATAGTTTTTTATAATTTAATAGTAGAGTTCCAAATAATTGACATATAGCATAGAATGAATGAGAAATTTTTAATCTTATTGTAGAACAGTTATTATAATGGAATAGTGGGAAATTTTTCTTTCATAATATTGGAGAGATATGATTCTATCTCATCAGCAGATTTCATATTGAGACATTCTTCACTGATTTTTACTGCATCAGAATAGTTTATAGAGCGAATTATCTGTTTAATTTCACCCAGAATCAGCGGGCTCACGCTTAATTCGTCCAGTCCCATTCCTATAAGGAGATACGTTGCAAGCGGATCGCCCGCCATTTCTCCGCACATTCCAACCCAAATGTTATTATTATGTCCCGCTTCAACGGTCATTTTAATCAGTTTGAGAACCGCAGGATGGTAAAATTGGTAGAGGTTCGAAACACGAACATTTGCACGGTCAACAGCAAGTGTATATTGAATAAGGTCATTTGTACCGATACTGAAAAAATCAACCTCTTTTGCAAGTTCGTCGGCGGCAAGAACGGCTGAGGGTAATTCTATCATAACTCCCAGTTTTATGTTTTCATCAAAATCTATGTTTTGTTTTCGTAACTCTTCTTTAGATTCTTCCAAAAAAGCTTTTGCCTTTATTAATTCATCTAAACTGGAAATCATAGGGAACATTACAGCAAGATTCCTCATAGTGCTTGCCCTCAATATCGCTTTCAATTGTGTTTTAAATAGCTCGGGATAATCAAAACATACACGTATTCCTCGCCAGCCCAGAAAAGGATTATCCTCTTTTAATCCTTTCGGAGTTTTGATAACCTTGTCTCCGCCGAGGTCTATTGTCCTTATAATCACAGGGTTTGGATATATCCTCTGCACAATGGATTTATAGTCGTCAAATTGTTCTTCTTCAGTAGGAAGCTGACTCTTTAATAGATATAAATATTCAGTTCTATATAGACCAATTCCATGAGAACCATATGAAATAACAGAATCTAACTCCTGGGGCAGCTCTATATTTGCGGAAAGGTCTATTTCTTTATCATCCAATGTTTTTGCAGGAAGAGATATTATTTTTTCCAGACTTTTTGAGAATTGAAATAATCCCTCTTTAAGAGATTTATATTTTTCTATAACCTCATTGTCCGGATTGACTATTAAATTGCCGCTGTTGCCGTCAATAATAGCATTATCTCCGGGTTCAATATTTTTCAAGAGGTCTTTTACACCCACGATAGAAGGAACTTCAAGGGCACGTGCTAATATCGCAGCATGAGAAGTCCTTCCCCCGAGTTCTGTCGCAAATCCCAAAATCTTTGATTTCTCTAAACCGACTGTAAGAGAGGGAGTTAACTCATAAGACACTATAATTGCAGGTTCAGAAATTTGATGTATGCATAATCTGTCATCCCCCTGCAGCTTTCTGAGTATCCTTCTTTTTATATCTTTAAAATCCGATGCCCTCTCTTTTAAATATTTATCATCTGTGGCAGAAAGAGATTCCTGTGTTTTTTTCATTATTCGGTAAAAAACCTGGTCAGAATTTTTTCGCTGAATTTTTATTTCTGATATTACCTTTTCAAGAAAGACTTTATCTCTTAATATCATAAGATGAGCATCAAATATTTCTCCATAAGCATCACCCAGATTTTTTTCGACATTTTCTTTGAATTTTTTAATGTCATCTTCTGTGCTTTTTATTGCGTTAAGAAATCTCTCGACCTCCTTATCGATTTCACTATCGGTTAATGTTCTGTCTTGAATCTGGATTTGGTCTTCATCTAACAGATGTACTTTACCTATTGATATTCCAGGAGATGCAGCCTTTCCTATTAAATTTATCATTTGATTTTTATAATTATTTATCTTCACCGAATTTGTCTTTAAATAATTCAACTAATTGATTTAAAGCTTTATCTTCATCTTGTCCATCAATAATAATTAATATCTTACTTCCTTTCTCGGCAGCCAGCGTCATCACACCCATAATGCTTTTCGCATTAACCTCAAGACCATCTTTTTGTAATAATATTTTTGTTAATGGAAACTTTGAAGTCAGTTTAACCAGAGCAGCAGCAGGACGGGCATGAAGTCCTGAGGAATTCTCTATTGTCATCTTTTTCTTAACCATAAATTATCTTGAAGCCAATCGATTGATGAAGATAGGAAAATATGACAATTCTTGAAAATTTTTGAAATAATTCGACCTATAATTACAAAAAATATATCAAATTTTAACTAATTTAACCATTTATTAAATTTATGTATTTTATAAATCTATGAATTTTTTTTTTGAATGTCAAGAAAATCTTTTCCTAATTACTGCTGTAATTCATAGATTTGTGTAGAAAAAATTAAAAAACCTTGACTGAAAAATAAAAATATAATATATTTAAACAATAAAGTAAATATAAAGGATTAAATAATATGGCGCTTTTTGAATATAAAGCAATAGACCAAGTAGGTAAATCGGTTACAGGTACAATGGAGGCAGCAAATTCTGCTGCTGTTACTGAGCTGCTGGACAAACAGAATTATATGCCTTTAAAGATTATAGAAAAGAAAGATAAAGGCTTTAATATATCATTTTTCCAAATAAAAAAGAAGGTTAAACGCGATGATTTAATTACATTTACAAAGCAGTTAGTTACCCTTTTAAAAGCCGGAGTTCCAATTATTTCTTCTCTTGAAGCACTTTCTGAACAAACAGAGAGCGCTCTATTAAAAGAGACTATAGATAAAGTAAGGGATGACCTTGAAGCCGGAAGTAATTTTTCCAATGCCCTGGCAAAATATCCTGATGTATTTGATGACCTTTATGTAAACTCAGTAAGGG
>JAUVVT010000389.1 GCA_030604505.1 bacterium
CTACAATCGGGGCTGAACCTGTACCTTTCAGCGGAATACTCACGTATGCCTTTCCCGTATCATTAGTAAAAAAATTGATAGAATCGTTATACTGCATTCTTGCTGTCGGATTAAAAGTTATAGGAAGAACAATACTGCCACCCGGAATGATGCTCCGTGAAGTTGTATCAATATTGAAAATATTCGTGCTGTCATAATGAATGTTCCATATCTTAAGGTTTCCTATAGTTCCTGAATTTCTAATGGATAAATTTATCGTCGAATCTTTATTAATACTGACATTGCCAAAAACTATTGAATCACCAAGAGCAGCCGGGATAAACGTCAATTCCGGTCTGGTTCCCTCTCCTTGAAGATATATTGTTAAAGTCGTATCAGGTCTGCTCAATTCAATTGATAACACATCAGAATAAGTAATTTCAGAATCAGGGCTGAAGGTTACAAGAATTGAAGAGCTATCTCCCGGACTAATTGATTCCGAAGTATCACTCAGATTGAAATATAGGGTATCCGAACCTGTGATGCCGGTTATATTCTCTATTAAAATATCAGCGCTTCCGCTGTTATATATTGGTAAATTTACTCCGCCTACACTAGATACTTCTACCTCATTAAAATTGATAACATTATTGGTCAATTCTACATGAGGCCAAATTCCTGTGCCAGATACTATAAATAATTTTGTAGAATCATCGGGGTCATTGTTATGAACAATAAGGGTATCATAATAGTATCCCTCTTTCAAGGGTTTAAACTTTATTTTTGTGTTTTCAAGTGAAAATGAATCTACTGTAATACTGGTATAATCTGCATAAAAATATGGATTTGTACTGCTTATATCGGAAACTATTAGAGGTAAAGTACCCAGATTATAGATGCCTAAAGTAAATATGGACGAATCACCAAGTACAACTTCCCCAAAATCCTTGTATTCTTTATTTAAAGATATTTTGGGTCTGGTATAATTAACAAAAACAGGAACTAACAATTCCGGTTCGACCGGATCATTACTCCTTATTTTAATTGCATCTAAATAAATTTTCATTTCGGTGGGATTAAAAACAACAACAATTTGGGATGAATCACCCGCAGCAACACTATCTATTGAAGGAAAAACAGATAACTCTTGACATCCAACATTGAAGGACAGCGTGTCATATAGAACTGCGCTCCCGTTATTATGAATATAAAATGCTTCAAAATATGTCTTAATTTCAAAAATAACTCCAAAATCAACCTGTGCGGGAGTTACGGAAATCTGTGGCTGAGCTAAGGTAATCGACGTAAAAGAGATATACGTAATTATAAACCAAATTATTAATATATATGTTTTTCCAATTCGGAAAATCTTCATAATTACTTGTTTATATTAATATTATCCTACATCTTCTCCTTGAAAACATTTCTCCTACAATTATACATTCTTATAATCGAACTTTACTCATATTATCTTTAAAAAACAGGATATTAAAAAAATATTTTTCCATTATTTAAATAACAACAACAAACTTATTTACGAATTACGCATTACAAATTTTTACTATTCCCAAATCGCAAATCTAAAATCGTAAATTAATTCTTTTTTTCAATTATATCCAAAATATTCAACGCAACCTCCAAAGCCATTTTCCCCTCAACCGCAGAAACCCTTACCTCTTTATTATATAAAACGGACTCAGCAAAACTTTCAAGTTCCTTTTTTAGAGCATTATGATTTGAAACATCAGGATTTTGTAAAAATATTCTTTTCTTTTTTCCTTTAAATTCATATTCATTTACTAATACAGCATTATTCCCATTAATTTTTTCATCTCCATTACAGAGCGAGAATATTTCGGATTTTTTGTTTAAAAAATCAACTGTGATATAATTATTTTTCTGAAATATTCTCATCTTTCGCATATTTTTTTGAGAAATTCTGCTGACGGTAATATTGGCAACCGCACCATTTTTAAACTGAATCCTCGCATTAGCGATATCCGTTGAATCACTAATAACATTTACCCCGCTTGCGCTTATCTCTTCAACCGGAGATTTTATAATACTCAATATTATATCTATATCATGTATCATAAGGTCTAAAACCACAGATACATCCGTTCCTCTCGGATTAAACACAGCAAGCCGGTGAGATTCAATAAAACCCGGATTAAGATTGAATCCATTTAAAGATGTAAATGCAGGATTAAACCTCTCTATATGACCTACTTGAATTTTCAATCCATTACTCTCACTTAATCTAATCAGTTTCTCCGCCTCGGAAAGAGTGACAGTTATCGGCTTTTCAATAAAAATATGTTTTCCCGCATCTAATCCTCTCTTAGCAACTTCATAGTGAGCCGATGTAGGAACAACTACACTTATCGCATCAACCTCTCTTAATAAATCAGATAGTGAATCAAAAGACTTTATCCGGTATTCAGAAACAATTTCTTTACTTTTCTCACGGTCAACATCAAAAAAACCGATAAGTTCTATCAAAGAACTTTCCAGACAATTTGTTAAATGATACCTTCCTAAGTGTCCGATTCCAACAACACCTAATTTTAATTTTTCCATCTCAAAAACCCTCAATGTTTATACTTAACTTCTATAAAAACAAGAACTTTCTTTTTAACCACGAAGAATATGAAGGTCATATTTTTTCCGCGCTCTTCGTGTTAAATATTTTTTTCCCGTAAAATATTCAATATATTCTGCATATCTTCAGAAAGAGGAGCAGCAAAACCTTTATATTCGTTTGTTTCCGGATGAGTAAATCCAAGTTCCCAGGCGTGCAGCGCCTGCCTTTCTATCATTCCAAGAAGTCTTACTGCCAAATCCGAATTTTCCTTATTGAGACGATTCATCTTATAATTCCTTCCACCATATAAAAGGTCTCCAAAGATGGGATGTCCGATACTCGCAAAGTGAGCCCTTATTTGATGCGTCCTGCCTGTCAATGGTTTAATTTCAACAAACGATAAAAATGCAAACTCCTCAATAACCTTGTAATTTGTTATCGAAAGTTTACCCTCAGGATTAACGACCATCTTCCTTATATCTTTTTTCCCTCTTTTCAGGTAATTTTCGATCCTTCCTTCTTTCGGTCTCAAATTTCCCCATACTATTGCCCGGTAAACTTTATGCATTTTGCGTGC